>DATMZL010001513.1:0-3704 GCA_035607075.1 Polyangia bacterium | reverse complement strand
ACGATCTCGTCGATGCCGCTCGCCGCCGGATCCGAATCGAACGCCGCGAGCACGTCCTTCGCGAGCCGCGCGCGCACGTCGGGCAGCTCCGCCAGCACCTTCGCGGTGATCGCGGCCGCCTTCTTGCGGCACGCGTCGGGGCGGTTCGCGCGGTGCAGCCGATGCAGACCGAGGGTGATCGCCGACTCTATCCGCGGCTCTAGCGCGGCGATGGTCGCGGCGACGTGCCCGAGCAAGCCGCCGCCGTCGTTGCCCATGCGGTGCGATTCGGGAAACAGCACCTCCAGCAGCTCATCGACGAGCGTGCGAATGTCCCGCCGCGACGGCAGCGGCCCCTCCGCCGCCAGCCCGGCGCGTAGCCCGCCCGCCGCGGACAGCACCTTCTCCGCCAGCCTGACGTGCGCGGTCTGGGCGGCCAGGATGGGAGCGCCGTTTTCCCGCCTGCGAGCAGCCATGCCTGAGGTTACACCGACGGGCGGTGGCGCGCGATCTCGCCCGCCAGCTTGGTCATGACCTCGGTGTGGCGCGCCTCCGGCACCGTCACGCGCGTGGGCATTCCGCCGCCGAGGTCGAACAGCTTCACGAAGTCGAACCCCGACTCGAAATCGGCGGCGATCGTCAGCGAGCCGGAGTCGCGCACCACCGCGACGGGCGCGCGTTCCTGGCCGAGCAGCAGCAGCTCGGTCTTGTCGTAGGGCTTGCCGGCCGCCTCGACGTACGCGATCCCGTCCTGCACGCGAAACCCGCCGGCGAGGCGGCGGCTCTCGTCGAGCAGCGGGTCGATCAGGCGCGCCGCCTCTTCGATCTCCTCCCACAGCACGGGGGCCTTCGTACGCGCGACCAGGTACTGGATCACCCGGTGCTTCAGCGTCTCGTCGCGAAAGCGCGCGCGGAGAGCGCGGTCGATGCGCGCCGCGATCGGGCCGGGCTCGCCCCGGCGCGTGTCGACGGCGCGGGCGTCGGCGTCGGCGCCTTCATAGGGCTCGACGCCGCCGAGCACCCACTTCGCGCCCGAATACAGTCCGTCGAGATCCAGGTGCATCGCGACAGTGTCGACCGGGCCCGCCGCCCGGACGACCTCGGGCGTCACCAGCTCGGGGCAGGCGCCGTGCTGGGCCTTGGTCGTCAGGACGAAGCGCGGATCGCCGACGTAGTCCGCGTGGCGCTCGTGATCGTGGTGATCCACCCAGGCCGCGAGTCGGCTGCCCAGACCGTTGATGAACGGCCGGGTCGTCTTCTCGAACGACGCGCCGCCACCCTCGCTCGCGAACGCGATGTCGAGCACCGCCACGCGGCCCTCGAGCTTCGAGGCGGGCGGCAGCGTTCGCGGCGTCAGGAACGCGAAGCGAGGCAGCGTCGGTGGCGGCTTGCTGGACAAGGTCGAAGAAGATAGCCGACTTTCTTGCGGACGCTCGTGTAGTCGCTCCGCCGTAGCGCGCGGCTAGGGCGGGCAATAGCCGAAGTTGCCGCCACCGGCCGGCTGGCAGGTACCCGACGGGCAATCGCTTGGGTTCAAGGTACAGATCTTCAAGCACTGCGGCCCGGTGGCGGCGTTGAGCGTGACGCAGCGATATCCGGCGACGCAGGAATTGAACACGCTGCAGGCACCGTTGGGCGCGCCCTTGCCCTTGCAGTCGCACACCGTCGAGTTGATCGTGTCGTCGAAGTAGCAGCCGAGCGCCGCATTTTGGCACTCGCCGCTGTCGTCGATCGGGTTGCACACCTGGGGCGGCGGCGGGCAGACCCAGAGATCGGTCGCGCCGCCGTCGGCGTCGGTCACCGGAACGTTGCACAGCTGTCCTTTGCAAATGCCGTCGTCCTGCACGCCGCCCCGGCCGCAGAAGCGGAAGCAGCGCCCGACGCTGTTATCGCAATCCCACATGCAGACGTTTCCAGGCTCGCAGTCGTCGAGGCCGGGGTCGCAGAACTGGCCGCGCTTCTTCGTGCCCACTGGGACGCAGCTCAGCTTCGTACCCACCAGGCTGCAGCGACCGCAATCGCAACGACTCTGGCACACGGGATCGCAGTCGTCGCCCGGGGGAGCGGGCGTGCAGATCGGCGCGATGTGCGGCGCCGACGCCTGGCATTTCGGCGCCGCGCCCTTCTTGCACGTGCCGTCCGCGGAGCAGAAAAACCCGTCGGGACAGACGCCTGCGTCCGTGCAGCGCAAGCCGCCGTCCTTGATGTTGGGCTTGTAGCAACCGCCGCTTGCCCCCACGGCGATCAAGCAAGCGATCGAGGCTGCCCAGGCAAAACTCAGTCGTGTCCGCGTCACCATGCGCTCAGTTACAGAAACCGTATGTGGGGTTGAAGTCCGTTCCCGGCGGAATCCCGAAGTACTTGTGGCAGGAGCCGTCGAGACGAGACGGACAATCGTTCAGTCCTCTGTCGGCCAGCCGGCAAACCTGCAGGCAGATCGGCGAAGAGCCGTCGCCCTTGTCGACACACGTGAGGCCCTTGATGCAGTCGCGCGATCGCATGCACGCACCGTTCGACCCCACGTTGCTGAACGGGCAGTCGCAGATCGTGTGCGTCGGGCTCGACGACGAGATGTAGCAAGCCATCGTCCCGGTCGCCGGGCCGCAACCCATGTTCAGACCGCCAGGCAGCGGTACACAGCCGTCCACAAAGGGAACGTCGCAGACTTTCTGCCCGCTGTCGACGCCGCCCACCGCCCGCGTGCAAGAAGCATTCACGCAGTCGGTGGTCGTGCGGCAGAACTGGAAGCAACGCGGGAAACAGCCGCCTTCGTCCAGACACACCGTCCCTTGCGCGCAGTTGTCGGTCTGCATCTTCGTGCCAGGGGACACGACGTCCATGCAGTCCTGCATCAGCCCGCGCGGAAATCCCGACGCGCGCGGCGGATTGCACGTCAGATCGCCGATCGTGTTGACCGAGCATTTTTCCTGGCACCCGCAGCCCGCCTGGCAGAAGGGATCGCACAGCCCGGGCGCGGGCGTGCAGTCCGGGCGCGCGTCGAAGCAGATCGGCGGCGGCTCGCTCGGCACCTCCATCATGTCCGCGTCCCTGTCGACGCCGCCGTCCCGCGGCATCCGCCAGCACATCATGTCGCTAAAATCGCAGCGGAAGCCCTCGGGGCACGCCTTCGCGATGCCCGCGTCCATGTTGCACTTGAGGCCGCCGTCCTTGATCTTCGGTTTGTAGCAGCCGGCGCCCGGCGCCAGTCCGGCGAGCAACGCGACGAGCGGCCAGCCCTTAAAACGCAAGGTCGACAGCCGCACGGATTGCATCCGCCTAGAACTGCAGTCTGGCGCCGCCGCCGACAAGCCCGGTCGATATCCACGGCGTCAATGTCAGGCGCGCGACCGGCGTGGCGGCCTTTTCCGTCTGCTCGGAGGAACCACCCGTCGCCAGCACGATGATGCCGGTTATCGCCAGCGCCGTGCCGCCGATGCCGAGCGCGATCGCGGCGATGTTGGCGTTCTTTCCCGCCGTCTCCAGCGACGGGTCGAACGTCTTCCCGTTCATCGAATCCTTCGTCAGCTGGTCGCCCTTCTGCTTGGCGCGATACCCCTCGTAGGCGGCGACGCCATCAGCGATCAGCCCCGCGCCCAGCATCGACCAGCCGACGACGGCGCGCACGTGCGACGTCTCCGGAGGCGGCGGGGGCGGGTTCGGCGGGGCGGTCGGCGGCGTCACCGAGGGCGGAGGCGGCGGCTTCACCTCGACGATCGGCGGCGGTT
>DATMZL010001399.1:0-10725 GCA_035607075.1 Polyangia bacterium | reverse complement strand
TCCACACCGAGACCAGCCAGATCGGCCTGGCGGTCACCGGCGGTTACGGTTTCGGGCGGCAGGCCGATCGCAACAGCCTGACCAGCGTGCTGAACCTGGGCGTCACCGGCTCGCGCCTGAACCCGTCGTTCGGCGCGAGCTTGGGCGAGATGCCGCAAAGCGGGTGGCAGATGGTCGCGCGCACGTGGCTGCAGCACGACACGCGCGATTATTTTTTCGATCCCTGGCGCGCCGTCGGCCTGCGCCTCGGCGCCGGGTACACGGTGACCGCGCTCGATGCGGGCGATCGCATGTCGCGGTTCGGCGTCGGCGGTGTGCTGCTGCGGCTGTTCGAGCTGGCGCCCGGCCACGTGCTGGCGGCCGACGTCGAGGGCAGCGTCGCGTTCGGCGACATCCGATTGTTCTCGCAACTGGAGAGCGCGGGCGGACCCCTCGAGCTGCGCGGCTACGGCGCCGAGGAGCTACTGGCGCGATCGCGCGCGATCGGCCGCCTCGAGCTGCGCGACGACTTCTGGACCGGCCTCGACTGGAACCTGCTGCACTTCACCACCGTGCGCGGCTTCGCGGGCACGCTGTTCGCGGACGTCGCCGCGATCGGCACGTGCGAAAGCCACGGCTTGTCGCGCGATCGCGTCTTCTTCGACGCCGGCTACAGCTTCCGCGTGCTGCACGACGCGTTCGGCCTCCACCAGCAGCTGCTGTCGATCGACTTCGCGGTTCCGCTCAACCGCCACGATCCGTACGCGAGCTGCCTCGGCGTGCCGCGCGCGGCGACCGACCGGCCGCCGTTCGTCGTCCTCGTCAGCTTCTTTCCGAGTTTCTAGAAGCGATCGGCGGCTAGCGGCGCGGCGGATCCCACGCCTGGCGCACGACGGACGCCGCCCATGTCTCGCGGGGCTGCGGGCTGCGCCCGTACGCGCCCAGCGCGATCAGGAACACCGCCGCGATCCCGATCGCGACCGCCAGATGCGCGGCCATCCGGCGCGGCCGCTGATCCTCGCCCGCCGCCACCAGCGACACCGCCGCCAGCGCGACCAGCGCCAGCGGCGCGAGCGACCACCGGCCCGGCAGGTGCAACAGCCACCCGAGACCGTACGGCGCGTATCCCTCGTTGATCAGCGGGAACACCAGGTCGAAGACCGGGTTGTCGAACGCTTCCGGATAATGCGGGTACAGCGCGCCCGACACCAGGTTCAGCACCACCGACGGGATCAGCAAGCCGGCGGCGAGCGCGGTCGCCCACCACCTGTCACCCGCGCGCGGCCACAACCGGAGCATCGGCAGCATCAGGAACGGCGCCACGGTCGCGATGTAGCGCGGGCCGACGCACCACCCCGCGCGCCAGTTGCTCATGCCGGCCAGGAACAGGAACATCAGGACGCACACGGCCGTCACCAGCATGGCGTCGCGGCGCGCGGCGTGCGCCCCGCGCCTCCACAGCACCACGATCGCGACGACTCCCAGCAGCAGCACCGGCGAGAACGCGAACAGGCCGTACGCGGGCGAAAACAGAAAAGACGGAAACGCCGCCGCGTGCGGCAGCGACAGCCCATGAAACCCCGCGGCGTGCGCCGTCTTCGCGAAGTTCGGGTTCTCGACGTTGCCGAACGGGAACAACCACGGACGCCCGAACAGCGCCGTGTGAAACACTCCCAGCGCGACCGCCGGCGGCACTGCGCCCGCGACGAACGCGAAGAGCGCGGCGATCCGGCCGCGGTTGCGGACGCCCGCGTAGACCGCCAGCGCCAGCGACACGAGCGCGGCCTGGTACTCGAACATGACCGTCAATCCGGCAAGCAGCCCCGCCAGCAGCATGCGCCCGACGACCGCCCGCGCCGGTGCATCGTCCCGCGACTCGTCGATCAGGATGAAGGCGCTGAACGCAGTCGCCGCCGCCAGCGCGTGCCCGACGAAAAGGTTCCCATACGGATAAAGAAGAGTCCCCATCCCCAGCGCGACGACCGCGGCGTCGCGCGCCCACGCCGATCGGGTCACGCGCCCGGCGTAGCGCGCGAACAAAAACAGGAACGCGCACATCGGCAGCTTGACCACGAACAACCTCAGCCAGAACGTCGTGTCGCGCTTGCCGGGCGCCGGCCACCCGACCAGCTGGCGCAACTTCGTGTGCACCCACAGCACCGGCACGCCGGCGAAGCTCGCGCCCGGCGCCTTGCCCGAATAGACGTGGTGCGCGTTCTTCGCCTTGTCGTTGACCCAGCCCCACTCCCGCTCGGTCTCGTCGATGTTCAGTACGTGCCGGGTAACGATGGCACGCGTCGCCCAGACGCGGACGTTCTCGTTCGGATTGTTGAGGCGTTCGAAGTACGGCGACGCGATCAGGTACGCCGCGCAGCACAGGGCCCAAGCGACATGGCGCCGGAACGGCGACTCGCCCTCCATGTGAGGGCGAACCTATCATTCGCGCGGAGGCGGCGGCGAGCTTTGCTCAGACCCGGCGAAGGGTCTTGCGCGGGCCGAGACGTTCTTCGAGCCGGCCGAGCTCGGATTCGAACAGGCCGAGCGTGAACGGAAACAGGGTGACGTTCGCGGCACCCGCCATCAGCGCCGGCTTCTCGACCCCGTCGGTCACCGTCGCTGTCCCGGCGATGACCCGGCACCGTCGCTGCGCGCGCGTCGACAAGCTCGACAGCACGTGGCAGGCGTCGAACGCCTGCACGTTGGCGACGCCCAGATCGATGAAGACCAGCTCGGGTCGATAGCGCTCGGCCAGACAGAGGCCCATCGACAGGCTGCCCGCGACCATTCCACCGACGTCGGTGTGGCGCGCCAGCGCCTCGCCGAGCTCTGCGCGGCCTTCGCCGTTCGACGAGATCAGCAGGACGACGCCGCGGCCCCCGTCGAACTTCTGGGGTTCGAGGGCGAACAGCGACGCATCCGACGCCATCTCGAGCGGCTCGGCGCGGTTCACCGCGCGTCGCCGCTTCCCATCGCCGTCTTTCGCCGGGCCGACGATCTGGCGATGCGCCTGCTCGACCGTCAGGGTCCCCGACGCCATGGCGACCATCAGCATCGGTTCGACGTCGAGGGCGTCAGCCAGCCGAACCAGGTACTCGGCCCGGTCGACATACATCTGACCTTCCTTCCAGCGGACAGCCCGCGAATGTTCGAAGCCGAGAATGTTGGCGAGGTCTCGCTCCCGCGTATCCGGTCCACGGAGCTCGCGCAGCCTGTCCATGCAGAACTTCCAAAGCTCTTTGGAAGGTGGATGTCTGAGTGTTTTCATGGGCTTTGCTCGTTGCGCCAGGGACACTCTAGGGAAGGACGCAACGATTGCAAACGAGGTGGGGCTGCAAGCGAATTCCTCGGAAAAAACGTATAAGTGAGCGAAACTTCAGTAGCCTTTTGTCGTGCCCCGAGCACTTCGCTGGTTCCCGTTCGGGTTGCTGTCATGGGCTGATGCGTCGGCTGCCGGCTAGGTCGCGGCGCAGCAGCGACCTCAGCCTTGTTGTACAACTCGCCATCCAGCTGAACCCTAGGTGTATTTCGTAAAATCTGGGTCCGGGCCTTGCGGGCCGCCAGGGCTTTTGCGCACATTTTGCAAGCCCGACCATGTGTTGGGCGCGACAGCTCAGCCGAACGCTTGTAGAGTCCGCCCCGTAAGAATGTCGCGCGCGAGATCGACCGGGTGGCTGGTCGTCTGGGTGGTGGTCGGCCTTTCGGCAGCGTGCAGCATCGCGATACGGCGCGACCTGTCAGCGGTCCCGGCGGGCCAGGTCGGCTTCGACGACATGTGCGGGTTGCAGGAGTACTTCGACACGCTCGAGATCAAGACGTCGGCGCCACCCCGGGTCGTGACCTCCCGCGACATCGAGGGATCCCGCGGCGGCAAGGAAATCCGCGGCGGTCAGGAACGCTTCGCGTTCGAGAACGACTTCCAGCTGAAACATCTGAAGCGCGTCCTCAATGAGAACTGGCGGCGACTGCCCGAAACGGTCGGCGCCGCGACCGCGATCGAGATCGAGGTGAAGTGGACGGAGAAGGCCGGGGCGAAACGCGTGGCCACCGACGAGGACGCCGCGATGACCATCGCGGGCGAAACGTTCTCGCTGCCGTACCACATCTGCCTGTCCGAGCTGCTCTACGGTGAGCCGCTCTATCGCCAGCGCCGCGTGATGTGGGGTCTGCCGCTGCCGGCGATCTCGCTGGGCCCGCCCGCGGTACCGGACGGCGGTTGGGGTGGGCGCGACGCCGCCGCGCCGGAGGCCGGCCGGCCCGACGGGGGTGCGCCGCGGACCGACCAGAGCGAGATCCGCTTTAAATGAACGCTAGTCGCTCCGCGCCGCAGGCGCGGTCTGCGACTATTGTTTTTTCAGGTAGCCGCGATCGCGGGCTTCGCGCGCGGGCGGCTATCCGCCGGCGAGCAGCGCGAACAGCCGCGGCCCCATGAAGACGTAAAGCATCGCGGCCGCCGCCATGAAGGGACCGAACGGGATCTCGGTGTAGCGCAGCGGCTGCTCGGGCTCGGTGGCGGGCCGCTTGCGCCGTGCCCATAAAACGATCGGCAGGCTGATCAGCGATCCCAGGAATCCGCCCACGCCCAGCACGAACAGCAGCGCGCGCCACCCCAGCAACGCGCCGATGAGCGAAAGCAGCTTGGCGTCGCCCAGGCCGAGGGCCTCGCGCTTGAGCACGTAGTAGTAGAAGTCGGCGATGATGCGAAGGACCAAATAGCCTACGGCGGCGCCGATCAACCGGTGCAGCCAGGGGACGTGGTGGGTGGCGAACCCCGCGACGAAGAATATCGGGATCGACGGCAACGTGATCACGTCCGGCAAGCGCTTGGTCGCGAAGTCGATGAACGACAGCACGATCAGTACGCCGAAGAACGCGAAGTAAACGACGAAGCGGGAAATGCGAATCGCGGTTGCCTCGCCGGGATCTCCGGATACGAAGGTGATCCACAGCGCGACAGCGATCAGCGCCGCGGCCGCCTCCACCAGCGGGTAGCGCGCCGAGAACGGCTGCTGGCAGGCGCGGCACCGTCCGCGGAGCAACAGGTAAGACACGAGCGGGATGTTGTCGACGGGACGGATGGGCGTGCCGCAGCTCCCGCAGCGCGAACCGGGCCGCACGATCGAAAGGCCGG
Organism: Polyangia bacterium; assembly: GCA_035607075.1. Classification (GTDB taxonomy): domain Bacteria; phylum Myxococcota_A; class Polyangia; order Fen-1088; family Fen-1088; genus JADGRB01. Next base: position 5,618 of record DATMZL010001399.1, on the reverse strand, counting down.
CGGGGACGCGCGCGATGCAGACATTGAAGAAGCTGCCCCAGACCGCGCCGAACGCGGCGGCCACGGCCGTCATCACCGGCGACGCAAGCAGAGCACCGACCTCATCCATGGGAGTCAGGAGTAATGATGAATGATGCTAAGGTTGTCGCCGCATTGAAGCGAATTAGCGCGTGGGGAGTCGCCAAGCTTTGCTCGGCGCGTACCGTCGCGGGAGGGTATGGGAACCCTCCCAGGGTTCCCATATTAGTTTGGATGTTGGGCTTCGTCTTGCCCGTCGCGGTGGCGGCAGGCGGCTGCAAGCGTGATCGAAACCAGGGGACGGTCCCAGCCCAGAAAGTCACCGTGCTCGCCGATGCGCTGCGGCCGGACGCGTTCGCGGCGGCGCTGAAGCGGATCGGCGGCGCGCATTTCCACGCCACCGCGCGGTTCACGGTCGGGCCGTCGGGGGGAACCCCAAACACCGTCACGACGACCACCGATGTGTGGGTCGATCGCACGGGCAACTACCGGTTTCGTGAGCAGAACGATCGCGACGGCGGCCGCGAGGTGGTGCTGTACGGGCGTGAGCTCGCCGTTGCGCTACGCTATGGGAAGATGATCCGCCGCGTCGCTGAGGAGCCCGAGCCCAGCCGCTTGCTGGAAGAGGCGCTGGGCGCTCCGTTCGCGGTCTTCGACCTGGTGGCGCGGCAGGCGCGCGTCGCGCGGGCCGGCAATGAGCTGGTCGGCGGTGCGCGCGCGACGGCGTTCGAGCTTCAACCGGGCGACGGCAAGGGTTCGGATCCCGTTCCGTCCGCCGACGGCATGCGCAAATGGCGCGGCAAGGCCTCGATAGACGGGCTTCAGGGCCGCGTGATCGTCGACGACGCGACGGGCGCGCTGGTGCGCTGCGATCTGACCGCGAAGTTCACCACCGCCGATCCCAAACCCGTCGACGGCGCCGTCGAAGTCCACACCGTGCTCACCGACGTCGCGAGCACGCCGCCGATCGAGAAACCCGCCGCCGAGGATCTGGCGATGCGGCAGCGCACGCTTCCCGAGCAGCGCGAGCTGCTGCGCGGCCTCGGACAGACGCGCCCGGCCGCCGAGCCGCCGCGTCCGGGTGGGCGACCGAAGGTCGTGGGCAACGTGGGCAACGTGGGCAACGTGGGCAACGTGGGCGACGTGGGAAAGAAGGGCCCATGAGCGACGGCGAGCAAGGACGGCCCGAGCTGGTGACCACGACGCCCGTCGACGCCGGAGGTTCCGGCGGTGGTGTCGAGCACCTCGCGGAGAATCGGCGTCTGATCGTGCGGCGGGCACTGCTCGCGACCGCGGTGGGCGGCGTCATCCCGATCCCCGTGCTCGACGATTACTTCGCGGGCCGCGTGCGTGCCGGGATGTTGATGAAGATCGCCGAACGGCGTCGCGTGGACCTGGCGCCCGGTTCGGCCGACCTACTCGGCGATCCGCGCGAGGGAAACGCGATGCGGAACGTGACGCTGACGGCGGCGATGCTGGTCGCGATCAAGCTCGCGTGGAAGAAGTTCTTCGCGCTGGTCGCGATCGGGCGCCGCGCGGACGACATGGCGACCAGCTACCAGCTGGGCATGGTGTTCGACCACTACTGCACGAAGCTGCACGTGGGCGCGGCCCTCGATCGCACGCAGGCGGCGATGCTGCGCGAAGCGATCTTTGCTGCGCTCTCGGAGTCGGAACGGCAGGCGTTCGTCGGGGCGTTCCGGGAGGGGGGCCGCGTGCTCGGCCGATCGTTCATGGAGGCGCCGAACTGGCTGAGTGAGCGCATCCGGCTGTCGGCTGAGCGCTGGGCGGAGAGCGGCGGCAAGAGCACCGATCCCGATGAGGCGGCCGAAAGCGGCGACGCCGGCGAAGAGGTGCGCTGGCTCGATCGCGCCGCCGCGGTGGTGGAATCCCACATCGGACGGGCCGAACACGTCTACCTGTCGGGCCTGGTGCAAGCGTTCGAGCGGCGCTGGCGTGACATCCAGGCGCGGAAGGCCAACGCGACCGCGGGCCCATCCGCGGGCGCGCCGTAACCTTGTTGAAACAGAAACAACAGGGACACACGCCGGAGCTTTGCGCGCGATCATAGAAATGGCCTGGTGCGGGCTGCTTTGCTAGATTGATTGCAGGTGAAGAACCCTCGACGCAAGTCGCTCGGTAAACGAAAGGTCCAACGCAAGCAGGGCGGTTCACGGCCCGCGCACGGATCGAGCGGGGGAGCCCGGATCCCCGTACGAGGCGCACGACGATCGCAGGTCAAGCCGCGCGCGGCTATCGAAGCGGCGCCGCGCGCCGGGCGCACCGAGGCCGAGCTGGCGGAGACGCGTGCGCTGGCGATCGCAGCAATGGAGGCGGCGCTGGACAAGCGCGCGCTCGAGCCGGTGCTCATCGACGTCTCCGCGATGGGCAGCTACACGGACTTCATCGGCATCGTCAGCGGGCGCAGCGACCGGCAGGTCGACGCGATCGCCGAGAGCGTCAGTCAGGCGTTGAAGGCCCGCGGGTTGTACCCGCTCGGCCAGGAAGGGACCGGCAGCGGGCGGTGGACGCTGCTCGATTTCGGCGCGTTCGTGCTGCACATCTTCTATCACCCGGTTCGCGAGTTCTACGACCTCGAGAGCCTGTGGATCGAGGCGCCGCGCGTGAAGCTCGAGGTCCCGCCCGAAGCGACGCTGCAGCAGCCAGACGCGCTGTACGGCGCGCTTTGATCGAGATGGGAACCCTGAGAGGGTTCCCAAACCCTCCGACCGGTTCGCTTTGAAGGTCGTCGTCCTGGCGGTCGGCAAGCTGCGCGATCGCAGCTTTGCTGCGCTGTGCGACGACTATCAGGCGCGGGCGCGGCGCCATTTGAACGTGGAGGTCGTCGAGGTGGAAGACGACGCGGCGCTGGCGCGCAAGTGGCCGACGCAGGGTGAAACGATCGCGCTCGACGTCGGCGGCGAGGCCTGGTCGACGGAGCGGTTCGCGCGCCATCTGGGCGACCGCATGCTGCACGGCGGCCGCGCGGTGACGTTCGCGATCGGCGGCGCCGACGGCCTACCGCCCGCGCTGGTGGCGCGCGCCGGCTTGCGGCTGTCGCTGTCGGCGCTGACGCTACCGCACCGGATGGCCCGCCTGGTGCTGTTGGAACAGATCTACAGGGCGCTCACCATTATTCGCGGGGAGCCTTATCACCATTGATGGCGTGATAAGTTAAACGGATGAGCAACGTGCCCCGCGTCGTCCTCGTCGTGCTGGACGGTTTCGGCGAGCGTCCCGACACGGAAGGCAATGCGGTTCGGCTGGCGCGCATGCCGGCGTTCGCGCGGCTTTACGAACGCTACCCGCACGTCCTCATCGGCGCGTCCGGGAACGACGTCGGGCTGCCCGACGGGCAGATGGGCAACAGCGAGGTCGGCCACCTCAACCTCGGCGCGGGGCGCATCGTCTATCAGGACATCGTTCGCATCGACAAGGCGATCGCCGACGGGTCGTTCTATTCGAACCAGACCTTGATCGCGACCGTGGACGCGGCGAAGGCGAGCGGCGGCACGCTGCATCTCTTCGGCCTCACCAGCCCGGGCAACGTGCACGCCTCGCTGGATCACGCCTACGCTATATGCGAGCTGGCCAAGCGGCGCGGGCTGACGCGCGTCGCGTGGCACGCGTTCCTCGACGGGCGCGACACGCCGCCCGCGTCGGCGGCCGGCTACCTGCGCGATGTCGGCAAGCGGCTCGCCGAGATCGGCGTGGGCGAGCTGGTTTCGGCGGTCGGCCGCTACTACGCGATGGACCGCGACAAGCGTTGGGATCGGCTGGAGGTCGCGTGGAAGATGCTGACGCGCGGCGAGGGGACCGTCGTCGACGATCTGGCCGACGCCGTCGAGCGCGGCTATGGCGGGCCCTCGCCGCTCACCGACGAGTTCGTGAAGCCGCTCGTGCGCAAGGGCGCGCGCGCTGTCATCAAGGACGGCGACGCCTGCTTCTTCTACAACTTCCGCGCCGACCGCGCGCGCCAGCTGACGCTCGCGCTGCACGCGTCCGACGCCGACTTCCCGCACTTCGACCGCGCGCCGCGGCCGAAGCTGGCCGCGTTCGCGACCATGACCCGTTACGACGCGAAGATCGACGTGCCCGCAGCGTTCCCGCCCCAGAGCCTGGCGAAGATCCTCGGCGAGGTGCTGTCCGATCGCGGCGTTTCGCAGCTGCGCACGGCCGAGACCGAGAAGTACGCGCACGTCACCTACTTCTTCAACGGCGGCGTCGAGCAGGCGTTTCCCGGCGAGGAGCGCCGCCTGGTCCCGTCCAACCGCGACGTGGCGACGTACGACCTCGCGCCCGAGATGTCGGCGGTGCCGGTCACCGACGGTGTCGTCGAGGCGCTGACGCCGGGCGGCCCCGCATTCATCCTGGTCAACTACGCGAACCCCGACATGGTCGGCCACACCGGCAAGCTCAAGCCCGCGGTCAGCGCGCTGGAGACGATCGATGCGTGCATGGACCGCGTCATCAAGGCGGCGGCGCAGGCAAACGCGACAGTGTTCATCACCGCCGATCACGGGAACTGCGAGACGATGATCGATCCCGAGACCGGTCAGCCGCACACGGCGCACACGACGAACCCGATCCCGTTCATCGCCGTCAGCGACGATCTCGTCGGGCGTAAGCTGCGAACGGGCGGGCGGCTGGCGGACGTCGCACCGACCGTGCTCGATCGCATGGGGATCCCACAGCCGTCCGACATGGACGGCCGGAGCTTGCTCGCGTGAGCATCAGCAAGCGGCTGATCGATCTCGCGCGTTCCGAGCTGAACGCGCTGCTCGACAAGGCTGCGCGCGAAGACGACGACGACGACCGCTCGCGCCGAAGCCGGAGCGGCGGATTCCGCGGCAGCAGCAGCGGCGATCTATCGGACATGTCCGACGACGAGTTGGCGGCGGAGATCGAGCGCCGGCGCCGCGCGCGCGACGAGGTGGAGGAGGCGATCCACGGCAAGCGCACGCCGCCGCGCTCGCCCCCGCCGCGCACGCCCCCGCGTACCGCTGCGGGCGACCAGGCGATCCGGAAGGCGTACGCCGCGCTGGAGGTCCCCGCCGGCTCCGACTTCGAGGTCGTCAAGCGGTCGTACCGGCGGCTGATGCGCAAGTACCATCCCGATCTGCACGGGGGCTCGCCGGAAAAATCGCGCGCGGCGACCGATCTCACGCAGCGGCTGACCGAAGCTTACAAGACGCTCGAGAAGCACCTGCGCCGGTAGCGCACGGCGGGCGTCAGATCCGCGAAGCGAGGGGCGGACGCGGGAGTAGGATCTGGAACCCATGAAGGCGAAGACGAGGGGCGTGTCGGAAGGTCTGTTGCTGGCGATGGCGATCGGTGTCGGGTTCGCAGCCGTCGCTTGTGGAGGCAAGAACGCGCGCTCCGATGGCGGTTCCGGCGGCGCAGCAGGCGACAGCGCGGATGGGCGGGGCGGCGCGAGCGGTGTCGGCGGCCCAGGGACATCCGGAACGACAGGTGGAGGTGGTGGCGGGACATCCGGAACGGGAGCGGGCGGTGTTGGCGGCGCCGGCGGCGGTGCGGCAGGAGCGACGGGCGCGGCCGGAAACGGTGCGGGCGGGACGGCCGGAAATGGTGGCGCAGGG
>DATMZL010000820.1:0-3016 GCA_035607075.1 Polyangia bacterium | reverse complement strand
ATGCGCACCGGACCGCCGACAGACCAGATCCCGATCGCCGGACAGGGGCGGGTGGTGTGGGACGCGCGCCGCTCGGCGTGGTTCGGGACGTTCGTCCTGGTGTCGCTCGCCGGCGCGGTCCCGGCCGCGATCAGATCGCCGTCCGCCGTCGCGCTGTGTGCGGTCACGACGGTGCTGACGTTGTGCGCGGGACACTCGGTCGGCATTCACCGCCAGTTGATTCACCGCGCGTTTCGCGCGCCGCGTCTCCTGGAGTACGCGCTCGTGTATCTCGGCGTTCTCGTCGGGCTGGGCGGGCCGATCGGGCTGGTGCGCATCCACAACACGCGCGACTTTCATCAGAACCAGAGCGCGTGTCACGACTACTTCGCGCACCGACAAGCCGTGTGGCGCGATTACTTCTGGAACCTGCATTGCCGCTTCGAGTTCGACCGGCCGTTCGACGCGCGATTGGATCCGCGAATCGTCCGCGACCCGGTCTATCGATTTCTCGAGCGGACCTGGCGCTGGCAGCAGTTGCCCTGGGCGCTGCTGTTGCTGGTCGCCGGCGGCTGGCCGTGGCTGATCTGGGGAACGTTCGTACGTGCGGCGGTGAGCACGACCGGGCACTGGTTCGTCGGGTACGTCGCCCACCGCCGCGGGTATCAGGTGTACGCGAACCGGGGCGCCGCGGTTCAGGGATGGAACTGCATGCTGCTCGGCGCGATCAGCATGGGCGAGGGGTGGCACAACAACCACCACACATTTCCCGGCTCTGCGCGCATAGGGATCCGCTGGTGGGAGATCGACGCCGGCTGGTGGCTGATCGCGGCCTTGCGCGCGCTGGGCGTCGCGCGCGACGTCCGTCTGCCCGGTGATGCCACGCGCACGGCGGCCGCGGTGGCGATTTCGCCGAAAGACTGAGCCGGTTCACATACGGAGCCGCATCTGTGGGAATGGTAGGGAATGGACCGCTGTCGGTTCGGCACGCGCGCACTCGTCTTCCTCGTGGGATTGGGGTTGGCGGCAGGGTGTGGACGCGACGGGCAAGCACCAGACGGGCAGCCGTCGTCGGGAGACGCCACGTCCGATGGAACGGGCGATCATCGGGACGGCGGCCCGTCGGGCGACGTGGCGGCCGATTTGGCGCTGGACATCGGGACCGACGCGCCCGTCGACGTGGCTCGCGATGCGACGGGGGAATTGCCGGACAGCGGTCCAGCGGACATGCACCCGACGCCCGATCTGGCGCCACCCGACCTAGGCCCGGACGCCGGTCAGGACATCGGCCAGGACATGGGCCAAGACGTCGGCCAGGAGATCGGCCAGGATTTGGCGCCCGATCTCGGGCAACCCGACGTCTCCCAGGACGTCGGCCCGGACGTCGGTCAGGACGTCGCGTCCGATCGCAATCCCGACGGCGATCCGAACTGCGGGACGCCGTTCGACATCCACCATTGCGGGACCTGCGATCACGATTGCACGAAGCTGCCGCACGTGAACAAGAGCATCGAGTCGCTGTCGTGTCAGAACGGCGTCTGCATCTCGACGTTTTGCGACCAGGGGTACGCGCATTGCTCGACCGGTCCCGGCGATCGCGCGTGCGAAACCGACCTCTGGTCCGACACGGGCAACTGCGGCGCCTGTGGAAACCGGTGTGGTCAGCTGCCCGGCAGCTCGGGCGTTTGCCACCGGGGCGCGTGCGTCGGCGAGTGTCCGACGGGGCGGGGCGATTGCACCGAAGACTTCGGCTGCGAGACGACGCTGGTCACGCCCGACCATTGCGGCGCGTGTGGCCAGCCCGCTTGCCCGCTGGCGAACGTCGTCGCGCCCTGCAGGCAACCGGGGGCGTCGCAATGCAACGACGGGATCTGCGCGCCCGGCACCGGCAACTGCGATCCGGCCAACGCTGACTGCGAAGCGGCCTACGGCTCGGCGGCCGGCACCTGCCTGCCCACATACAAGCGCAGCACCTGGCTGCCGACGGGCGATGACGGCGTGACGGCGGTTCGCGCGGACGGTACGCGGTTCATCGGCGGCCGCTTCGAGACCATGGTCGACTTCGATTTCACCCTCGGCGTCGACATTCGCAGGCCCGGCGACGGATTGGTGTACGTCACGATGGCCAAGCCCGACGGCAGCTATGGCTGGACGCGCACGTTCCGCGGGTCCGGGATGGCGCAGATCACCGCGCTGGCGGCATCGGCCGACGGCGTCGTCATCGGCGGCAGCTTCAGCGGCAGCATCGTTCTCGATCCGAATGCCGCCGCGGTCTCGACGACTACGAGCTCCGGGTTCGTCGTCAAGCTCGCCAGCAACGGCACTTTTGTGTGGGGGTTCGCGCTGGAGACGACCGCTTACCCGTCAGCCATCACCTTCACGTCGCTGGTGGTCGCAGACGACGGCTCGATCTTCGGCGGCGGGACGTTCAACGGAGGCTTCGACTTCGACCCGGGCGCGGCGGTCGTCTCTCGGATCGGCGGCTACGACGGATCGCCCTTCCTTTTGAAGCTGACGAAGGACCGAGCCTTCGTGTGGGCCGATACGTGGGAGGTCGATTTCACGAAGTGTGTGTTCTACCCCGGTCGAATCGCCGTCTCGCCCAGCCGCGTCTGGACGAGCGGGAACTTCGGCGGCACGTGCGACTTCGATCCGGGCGCCGGCGTCGACACGAGGCAGATCGGCGGCGGCCAAGGCGGCGCAGGCTACGTGCTCGCCGTGGACGGCACCGGTCGCTACGTCGGGTCGTGGTTATTCGGCAATGGGGTCGCGGACGTCGTCGCCGACAGTCAAGGCGGCGTCTACGCCACAGGCGAGTACCGCGACACCGTCGATTTCGATCCGGGAACGGGGCAGGCGGTGCGCACGGCCGTGGACTATCCCTCGTCCTTCGTCGTCAAGTTGAACGCCGCCGGCGCCTTTCAATGGGTGACCACGCCGACGCGGTTCTCCGCCCGCGCGATCGCGCTCGGCGGCGGTGGCAGCGTGCTGGTGGCGGGAATGTTCGGCGCGGACGGCGTCGGTGGCGCCGGCATCG
>DATMZL010001353.1:0-4470 GCA_035607075.1 Polyangia bacterium | reverse complement strand
GTCAGGCTGGCGACATTTTTCGCGGTCTTCGTCGCGCTGACGGGCCTGCGGCCGCCAGGGCGGGTGGCGGCCGTCGCCGTGCCCGCCGTGTTCGCGCTGCTGGCCGCGTGGATCGCCGTCAACGTGCCGATCGCGCGCTTGCTGTCGCTGCCGCTGACGTACGGTTTTCTGCACGCGACGGGGAGCGCGCTCGGCGACTCGATCGCGCGTTACGCGACGCTGTCCAACCTCGGGTTGCCGCTGGTGCTGCTCGCCGGCGGGCTCGCCTTCGCGCGCTGGGTGCGGCCGCGCGTTGCGCCCGGTCGCGGCCCGCTGATCGCAAGCGCGATCGGCGCCGTCGCGCTGCTGGCGCTGGGACCGATCGCGATCCGGCGCAGCGAAACCGCCGGTCTTCACCGCAACGCCGTGCTCGCGCTCGGCGAGACCGCCGCAGCGCGCTGGCTCGGGGCGCGGCGCGCGGCGCGCCCGCCGTTGACGGCGCCCGCGTGTCGCAGCGCTGACGATGCGTCCGCGCCGGCGTCGGCGCTGGCCACGCTCGCTGGCATCGCCCGCGATCGCTCCGTCGTCTGGGTGATCCTCGAATCGGCGGGAGCGCGCGCGCTGCCGACCTACGGCAACCCGCGCGACACGGCGCCCGGGGTGGCGGCGCTGGCGCGCGAGGGCGTCGTCGTCGAACGCGCCTACACCGCGTATCCGGAGAGCATAAAGGGTCTGTTCTCCGTGCTCTGCTCGCGCGAGCCGCCGCCCGGGACGGAGGCGTCGGACTACGCGGTCGGCCGCATCGGCTGCGTGCCGATCGCCGAGGAGATGGCGCGCGCCGGGTACCGGACCGGCCTCTTCCACTCGGGATGGTTCGTCTATCTCGGCATGCGCGCGGTGGTCGAGAAGCGCGGTTTCCAGGTGCTCCGCGACGCAGCCACCATCGTAAGCCCACACCGTTCCAGCTTCGGCGTCGACGATCGCGCGACGGCCGATGCGGTGCTGGCGTTCGTGGATTCTCTGCCGCCAGGCCAGCGCTTCTTCGCCGTGTTCATGCCGATCGCCGGCCACCATCCCTACAATGCGCCCGGTGTGGCGCCGCGTCCGTTCCCCGAGCTGAGCGACGCCGACGCGTACGCCAACGACGTTCATGTCGCCGACGATGCCTTCGGCCGCCTGCGCTCAGGCCTGCGCGCGCGCCGCCTGGACGATCGCGTCGTCTACGTCGTCGTGGGTGATCACGGCGAGGCCTTCCGCGAGCACCCGGCCAACATCGCGCACGCGCTTTATCTCTACGAGGAGAACGTGCGCGTGCCGTTCATCATTACCGCGCCAGGCGCGCTCGCGGCGCCCGCGGGCGGACAGCGCCTTCCCCAGCTTGCCAGCCTGCTCGACCTGGCGCCGACGACGCTGGCGCTGGTTGGCGCGCGCGCGCCGTCGCAGTACGAAGGCCAGTCCCTGCTGGACGCACGTCCGCGCCCGGCGCGCTTCTCGACCGAGCAGGGCCGCCGCTGGGCGGGTCTGCGTGACGGGCGCTGGAAGCTGATCGTCGATGAGGAGAGCGGGCGCGCGCAGTTGTACGACCTGGAGACGGACCCGGGCGAGCGGGTCGATCTCGCTGGTGCGCGCCCCGACGTGGTCGACCGCTATCGCCCGTGCGTGGGCCGGTAGGACCGGTTCGCGAACGCGGCCCGCGCGCCGATTCTTTCAGAAGCCGGCGACGTTCAAACCGCGCGACACCACCTTGCGCGACGTGCGCTGGGGCGCGCTGTACCAAGCCGTCTGGGCTTTCGTCGCCGGGCCGGTCTCGAAGTTGAAGAACCAGAACAGGCGCAGAAACTGGTGGTGGCCGATGCGCTCGCCGCCGACCAGGCCGCCGAACAGGTTCCACATGAAATCGCCCGGCCGCTTCACGCCGGAATCGTAGACGGGCAGCACCGCGCCCACGAAGCGGCGGTAGGTGCCGTCGAGCGAGCCGTCCTCGCGCAGGCCTTCCTGGTGGTAGTAGAACGGGATCACCAGCGTCGACCGATACGTCGCGCGCTTCCAGTGCGCGTAGAGCGGCAGCACCAGCGTCGTCTCGTCGTTGCCGCGCTTGATGTCCCAGTAGAGGGGCAGGATGACCAGCGGCAGCCCGAACGTGGTGCCGTACGTCGGTGTCGTGTGGCTGTAGATGAACGGCGACACCCAGGTCGTCGCCTGCTCGGCGTGGTTGTGATGGCGGACGAAGAACGGGAACAGCACGGTCGTCCGGCTGAGGTGGTAGTCGTGCACGTCGTAGAACAGCGGCAGCACGATCGTCGTCGACGACGCGATGTCGCGGTAGCGCCACAGCAACCCCGCCGCCATCGTGAAGCTCTCTTCGGGGCTGGTGCGCGACACGTAGGGGAGCGGCAACGGCACGACGGTCGTCGTCCGCTCGAACGCCTTGTTGGTGTGACGGAACCAGACCGGGAGGACCATGCTGAAGCTGGTCTCGATGCTGTCGTGCGAGACGATCAACGGCCCCGCCGCGTACCACGTCTTCGACGGGCCGGAATGGCGGTAGCCGAAGAGCGGCGTGAGCAGCGCGAAATGGTCGGGCGCGCTCGCCTGGTAGAAGAACGGCAAGAACGCCGCCGATCGGAATTCGCCCGCCGTGTCCTTCGTGTACCAAGCGGTGAGGGCGCCGCGGGTGCGCCAGCTTCCGGACGACGACCAGAAGACCGGGAACGCGTACGTCCAGGATCGGTTCTCGTGCGCGTCGGCGACGTGCCAGTAGAGCGGGAAGCCGACCGCGGTCTCGTGGCCGGCACGCTTGAACGACCAGTAGATGGGGAAGAGCGTGGACAGGCTGGATTCGCGATCGTGCTTGTGGAAGTAGAGAACGTTCCACTGCCAGGCGCTCTCGCCGCCGTTCTCCTCGCGCATGAAGGACAATAGAAACGGCACCACCGTCACGCTGCGCTCCGGGTTACGCGCGTAGAAGAAGAACGGAACGACGCCGAAGTTGTGCACCCCGGGCGCGGTGCGATCGTAGAACGGCCCGACGACGGTGGTCTTGCGATCGCCGAACTGGGACTTCCAGTAGAGCGGCAGCAGCGCGTCGACGTGATCGCCGTTGTTCCGGCGCAAGCGGAAGTAGCTCGGAACCACCCAGGTGCCGGTCTCCTGCGGGTTGGTGTACGTCGCGAACAGCGGGAACAGGACGCGCGCCTTGCGATCGGGCGCGTCGACCTGGAACCACAGCCCGTACTGACGCGTCCGCTCGCCGGTGTCGTGGTGGGTGACGTCGGCGTGGAGGAACGGGATGAACCGGAACGACAGGTCCTTGTCGTCGTACCAGATGTACGGCCCCAGGAAGCCGCCGCTGCGGTTCGGCCCGCGCGCCGACGCGAAGAGCGGCGTCGCGACAACGCGCGTATTCGCGTCGCGCCGGTAGTGCACCAGCGGGAAGAAGGTGAAGCTGGTCTCGTCGCTCCCGCCCGGCCGCGCGCCGCGCCGGTAGTGAAACAAGGGAAAGAACGCGTCGGTCGTTTCGTCCCCTTGCGTGCGGTGCATGTAGTTCAGGACGACGGTGGTCGACTTCTGCTCGCTGCGGTCGACGAAGTGCCAGACGAGCGGCACCAGCGCGAAGTGCGACTTCGTCTTGCCGGAGCGCGCGAACACCAGCGGGATCAGCGGGCCGGCGCCCAGGCTCCAGCCGTCGGGGTCGCTGTGGAAGTAGCCGACGGGGGTGTAGGTCGTCGACGTTCCGCGCCGCTCGTTGGCGAAGTGCCAGATGAGCGGGAACTGCACGACGTAGCTGTCGCCCCCGCTGTTGCCCATGTACAGCAGCGGCGTCGCCAGCGCGTACCCCTTGCTGTCGCGGTGCCAGTAGAAAAGCGGCACGAACGCCGTCGTCGACTCCTGCGGGCCCGACAGGTGCCAGAACAGCGGAAAGACGATGGCGTGCGCGGTGCCCTTGTTGTGGCCGAAGAACAGCAGCGGGAACAACCCGGCGTTCCATCCGTCCGGCTTGTACGTGCGCCAGTAGAACGTGAGGAAGAGGCCGGTCGTATCACGCGGTCCCGAGCGGTACCCGCCCAGCGGCGTCACGAAGGCCGACGCGTCGGTCGCCTTGTCGTGGAAGTACCCGAGCAGCGGGAAGAGCACCGTCGTCGAACCCTGCGGATCCGCGCGCTGGTAGAAGATCAGCGCGAGCCGCGTCATCGAGTGGTCGGTCTTCGAATAGTGGCTGATGTAGAGCGGCGTGATGACGTTCGTCTCGCTCGTCGGATCGCGGCTCCAGTAGGTGAGGAGCACCCAGAGCAGGCCGTTGCGCGTCCCGGCGGCGTCGTCCTTCGAGTACGCACCGATCGGCGTCAGCAGCGTCGCGGTGCGCGCCTTGGTGTCGCGCTGCCAGATGAACAGCGGGATGAACGCCTTGAAGCCGCGGCCGGTGGCGTCGTCGCCGCCGCTCCACCAGAAGGGGAAAAGGATGTTCACGTACGACGTGTCGTTCCGGCGGTG
>DATMZL010001619.1:0-5483 GCA_035607075.1 Polyangia bacterium | reverse complement strand
GAACAGCGCGCGGTCCTCGGCGCTGACGCCGGACAGGATCTTGTAGACGCGCTCGGTGGCCTCGCGCGCCTCCGGGTTCGCGCCGGTCCACGGCGCGTCGGGGAGCTCCCCGCTCTGGGTCAGGAAGATCCAGCGGCGCACCTTGGCCCGGCGCAGCTCGTTCTGCGCGACGCCCAGGCAGATGCCGATCAGGAAGCTGCGCAGCGCGCCGCGGTCGCGCAGCTCGTCGATGCGCGTGAAGAAGCGGAGGAAGACCTCCTGGCACAGATCCTGGCGATCGGGGCCGGGCCCGAAGTAGCGGCGCAGCAGGCGCAGCACCAGCGGGGACAGCCGGGCCCAGGCCTCCGCCGGCGCGTCACGATCCCGTGAGATCAGCGACGCCGCGAGCGACGCGTCATCGTCCGGGGTCGGTGCCGACCGGACGATGGAAAGCGGAGGCGGGGTGCGACCACTCATGGCCTTTGATAAGGAAGAGTATCGAACCCTTCCCCCCGGCCCGGGTTTATTTATCGAGTTGCCGGGCTATTTCTTGTGCCCGATATCGTCGAGAAACGCGGCCATCCACGCCAGCGTGGCGTTCCAGTTGATGGCCACCTCGTTGGTCGAGTACGACTCGATGTTGTCGACGTAGCAGGTCTCGGGCGGGCAGCCGCTCATGCCCAGCTTGCGGATGTAGGGATCCTGGAGGGTCGAATTGGGACCGCCCGACACGGCGCCCGGAGGGGCCTCGGGCAGCTTGGCGTCCTTCATGTGGGCCCAGACGCGGTGGTGCGGGTTGCGCAGCGCGTGGGTGCCGTAGCCGGAGACGTAGCTGAACGCCAGCGGGTTGCGCCCGAGGAGGTAGTCCATGCAGTCGATGACAGCGTTCGCGTACTTGGCGTCGTGCGTGAGGTTGTAGGCGGTGCCCAGCACGACCGCCGCGCTCATCACCGCGCCGTTCGACCCCCAGATGTACGTCACGTCCGACGCCATCGGAACGCGGTAGCCGCGCTTGGCGATCGTGCCGACGAAGCGATCGGCGGCGGCGACCAGCTGCGCGCGGATGGCGGCGATCGCCGGGTCGCCCAGGCCGTTGGGCGCGGCGACCAGGCTCATCTTCGCGGCGGGCGCGACGTGATCCCAGCCGAGCTCACCCGCCATCGTCTCCACGCCCGCCTTGGGCGTGTGGAAGCGCGACTTCGCAAGGTCTGTCTTGTAGTTCTCTTTTCCGGTGGTGATGTAAAGCTCGGTCGCCGCCCAGTAAAACTCGTCGCCGGTGTCGCCGTCGCCGTAAATGCCGCCGCCCTCGACCTTCGGTTCGGCGGCGACCTTTGGGTTCTTCAGCGCGGCCGCGTAGGCGTTCTCCGCGGCGTCCAGGCAGCGCTTCGAGAACGCGGGGTCCATCGTCTTCCAGATGCGCGCCGCTTGCGCCGCCGCAGCGGCGAGGTTCAGCGTCGCCGCCGTGCTGACGGGACGAAGGTAGCGCTTGATCTCGTCCTTGTCGGGCGCGGTCGGGATCGCCGACCACTTGTCGCCGTGCATCTTCTGGTGGGCCATGCCCGCCATCGGCTTGCCCGCCGGGACCTGCAGGCCCATCAGCGCCTCGAGGCCGAAGCGCGCCTCGTCGAGGATGTCGGGCCGGCTGTTCTTGCCTTCGGGGATGTTCAGCTTGCCGTCGCCGAAGTCGCCCGCGGTGCTGCCGAACTTCTGCAGCGACTCGTATTCGTTCTGAAGCGCCCACACCGAGAAGCCGCCGTTGACCAGATACTTGCCGTGGTCGCCGGCGTCGTACCAGCCGCCGCTGACGTCCAGGCTGTAGTCGCACTTCGCCTCTTTCGAGCACGGGACGCTCTTGTCGGCGGTGTGGCCGGCGGCCCGTTCGAACCCCTTCGATCCCGCGTACGGCATCTTGATCGGGACGCCGCTGCGCTGCAGGTAGAAGAACGCCAGCGCGTCGTGCTTGAGGCGCTTGTAGACGTCGTTGCCGACGTCGAACGGCAGACTTTCGTCTTTGCCGACCTTCAGCTTGTAGCCCTTGCCGGGCGCCGTGAACGACGAGAAGTCGATCTGCTGGACCTGCTCGCCCGACGATTTGTCCTCGCCGAACGGGCGCGTCTTGCCGCTGGCGCGCACCTTGCCGCTCTTGTCGACCAGGTGCCAGTCGACCGGCGTCGCCGACTTCGTGGCGACCGTCGCGATCTTCGCGAACCCGGGCAGGTAGCCGACCTGGTTCACGCGCACGGCCGACGCGGGCCGCGCCTGCGCGACGGGCGGCTCGAACGCCGGATCGTTCAGCTCGACGTCGTCCAGGCAGACAGTCAGGGGAACCTTGCCGGTCAGCGGTCCGCCGAATTCGATCGCCAGCTCGATGCTGTCGTCGTCGGCGATCCCGTCGTACGTCCCGGTGTACGTCTTGGCGGTCGCGTCCGCGTCGACGGTCGCGCCCCACATCTCCGTGTAGGGAACGCTGATCTTGGACAGGCGCGCGCGCACCTTCGTCGGCGCGGTCGCGTGCGTCTTGAAGCGGATCTGGTAGTGGTGGCCCTTGGCGAGCGCGATCGGCCGCTGGCGCAGCACGACGTCGACGCCGTGCACGCTGGGCTCCGCCAGCTTGAAGCACAGCTCGCCGGCCGTCACGGCCGCGCTGCCGAAGCGCGCCGAATCGAACATGACCGACCACGGGCGCAGGTGCTCGCTGTCGAAGGCGCCGTTCCAGACCATGTTCTTTCCGGCGGGCGTCGCGGCGGCGGCGCTCATCGTCCCTTCAGCGGCGCGCGCGGCGGCGGGAAGAAACAGGACCGAGAGCAATGTCAGTGATCCAAGGGCGACGGGAGTTTTCAAATTGCAGCTCCGGTTGGGCAGGGTGGGCAGGGTGGCAATGTGGACTGGATATCTAGAGTACGGTCGTGGTCGTGGCGGCTCAGGATATCAGCGGCGCCAATCCCTGGTACATTCCGTGGGTATGAAGTTGTCGATTCGCCGCGCGGGGGAGCGCGGCCGTGCCGACCACGGCTGGCTGCTCTCGTATCACACGTTCTCATTCGCCGATTATCACGACCCCGACCACATGGGATTCCGCGCGCTGCGCGTGATCAACGAGGACCGCGTGCAGCCGGGCCAGGGCTTCGGCACGCACTCGCACCGGGACATGGAGATCATCTCGTACGTGCTGGAGGGCGCGCTCCAGCACAAGGACAGCATGGGGACCAGCTCGATCATCAAGCCGGGCGACGTGCAGCGCATGTCGGCCGGCACGGGCGTCACGCACAGCGAGTTCAACGCCTCGCGCAGCGAGCTCGTGCACTTCCTCCAGATCTGGATCCTGCCCGCGCGTCCCGGCGGCAAGCCGGGCTACGAGCAGAAAGCGTTCCCCGAGGACGAGCGCAAGGGCAAGCTGCGCCTTGTCGCGTCGCCCGACGGCCGCGACGGCTCGGTGACGATCGGTCAGGACGTCAAGCTGTACGCAGCCGTGCTTCGCACGGGCGAGACGCTGCGCCACACGCTCGAGCCCGGGCGTCACGCCTGGGTGCACGTCGCGCGCGGCCAGGCCGAGCTTGGCGGCGAGCAGCTGGAGGCGGGCGACGCGGTCGCGATCAGCGACGCGCGCGGCCTGGAGCTGTCGGGCCGTGACGACTCGGAAGTGCTGCTCTTCGATCTCGCGTGACGTCGCGTGACGCGCCTTCATCTCGTTGACGGGACGTACGAGCTCTACCGGGCGCACTTCGCGCCGCGGCCGGATCACTTCGCGCCCGCGGGCTGGGACGCGAAGGCGACCGTCGGCGTCGCGGGGTCGCTGCTCTCGTTGCTCAACGATCCCGACGAGGCGGTGACGCACATCGCGGTGGCGTTCGACAATCCGATCCGGTCGTTCCGCAACGATCTGTTCGATCCGTACAAGAGCGACGAGGGCGTGCCGCCCGAGCTGCGCGCGCAGTTCGACACCGTCGAGGCCGCCGTGCGCGCGCTGGGCGTCACCGTCTGGTCGATGCGCGAGTGGGAGGCCGACGACGCGCTGGCGACCGGTGCGCGCAAGTTCGTCGATCAGGTCGACCAGGTGCGCATCATGACGCCCGACAAGGATCTGGGGCAGTGCCTGCGCGGCGAGCGCGTGGTCCAGATCGATCGGCGCCAGCGCAAGCTGACCGACGAGGCGACCTTCCGTGCCAACAAGGGCTTCGGCCCGGCCAGCGTGCCCGACTTCCTGGCGCTGACGGGCGACACCGCCGACGGCATCCCGGGCCTCGACGGCTTCGGCGACAAGAGCGCGGGGCTCCTGATCGGCGCCTACGAGCACATCGAGGCGATCCCGGATCGCGCCGACGCGTGGACCGTCAAACCGCGGGGCGCGATGAACCTCGCAGCGACGCTGGCCGCGCATCGCGAGGAGGCGCTGTTCTACCGGAAGCTGGCGACGCTGGTGGACACGGTCCCGCTCACGGAGACGCTGGAGGACCTTCGCTACCGCGGCACCCCGCGCGCCGCCTTCGACTCGTGGTGCGGAGAGGTCGGCGCGACGACCGTACGGACAATGCCGCGCGTCTGGATCGACGGCTGAACGTCACCACGCGAGGCGGAACGAGGTCGTGTAGCCGCCGCTGTTCATGTCGACGTTGTCGCCGCCGATGAACCAATGCGTGTAGCCGGCGCGGATCGACCAGCGCGGCAACAGCGCGCGTGAATAAGAGATCGGAAACGGCGACGCGGCGGGGGGCGCGTGCGCGCCGACGCTCAGCTCGAAGCCGCCCTCGAGCGAAAACACGCCGTAGGTGCGCGGGGCTACCTTGGAATCGTGCATCGACCCAGGGACCTCGATGAGCAGCTGCAGCCCGGCGCCGCCGTAGACGCCGAACTGGCGCGGGTCCTGCCAGTTGCCCCACGTCGTCACGGGCAGGGTCAGGTGCGCGTTGCCGCCCGTGCTCGTGAACCCGGACGTCTCGGACAGCATGCGGCCCTTGCTCTCGAGCACCATGCCCGAGGTCAAGCCGAGGTCGTACATGATCGGGCCCACGCGCGTGACAAGCGAGATCTCCGCGGCGATTCCGGTGGCCGTGAACCCGGGCGCGAACACCGACGTGTTCCGCACGCCGTACGCGGCGCTGGTCCGGGCGGGCGCCGTCTCCCAGCGCAGGTCGCCGCGCGCCGGATCGGCGATCACCACCTCCACGCGACGCCCGCGCGCGTCCGGCAACGACACGACGATCTTGCGCGGCACGTCGCTGCCCGCGAAACGGTAGCCGCGAAAGACCACCCAGTAGCGGCTCGACGCGCCCGGGGCGATCGTCATCGATCCGATCTTCAGATCGTCGAGCTCCGCGCCCTGAAAGTCGCCTTCGCCGCCGCCCGCCGGCGTGAGCGACCGCGTCTCGCCGGGGCGGTCCGGCGACAGCTTCATCCAGCACGACATCGATCCGGCGTTGAGCGTGAAGGGCTCGCGACCGTTGTTGGTGATTCCGAGAACGACGACGATCGCGCTCTCCTCGCCCATGCCTGACTTCAACACGTCG
>DATMZL010000795.1:0-2298 GCA_035607075.1 Polyangia bacterium | reverse complement strand
AAGGTTCCCGCCGGCCCTCGACAAAGAACACGCGAGGCGGCCCAGACGTGAAGGAGTTCGGCGCGAGCGGCAAACTTTTTCCCGCCCGCTGACGACACCCGCCGTCCCTTCACTCCGCGACGCGCTCGCGTGTTCGTACTGGCGACCTGCCTTCTGCGTCGGAGTTCCAGCGCGAAGGTCGAAATCTCAGTCGGGAGAGCAACGATGAAACGCTTCGGTGTCGACGGTTCGCGCGCAAGGCGTGTCTGTGCACGTGTTGGCTTGGTGCTGGCCGCCGTGATCGCTTCCAACTGCGGCGGGCGCGAGCAAGCGCCGTCTGCGCCGGCGGAGACGGTGAAGGCAGCGAAGCTGACCGAGGCAGAGGCTCAGGCAGCGCGTGATGCGCGGCTGATAAACGGCTACCTCCAACCGACGTTCTTCGATCTCACCTCGGACTTCGGCTTGGATCCGAACGCCGCGATGGGGGTCGCATGGCGCAACAACAACGCCGGCGTCGTGGCCGGATGGAATCAGAGGAATACATCGCCGCCGGGTCCGAACGGGAGCCAGGCGTCGCCCTTCACGGCCGATGCGAGCGGACATCAGGTCGTGCTGACGAACCCCTGGCCGGGCGGCATGACCTACGCCGTCGACATCAACGAGGACGGCGACATCCTGGCCTTCGGGGGCCCGAGCGGGAACGGTGACTACCTCAAGCCGCTCATCTACCACCCCGACCACAGTTACTCGCTGCTGCCGATGCCGGTGCCGGACTGGACGGGTGGGGCGCCGATCCGATTGCAAGCAAACGCGATGAACAACATCCGCGGCCGTAACGGGCTGCCCGCGGTGGCCGGATCCGCCATCTACTTGCATGCGGGCGCGATGGCGGCCTGGCGGTTCGAGAACGACACCAACGACAGCATCGCCGGGAGCTCGTTCCCGATGCCCGCAGACCCGCACTGGATCTTGGGCCGCTCCGGCCCGGCGTTGCAGTTCGACGGTCAGACCTGCCTCAGCATCCCGCCCACCGACGACACCCGCGCCTACTTGAGCCCCGGCGTGACCATGACCGCCTGGGTGAACCCAGATCCGGCTATCTGCGCGGGCGGCCCGCGCACCATCGTCGCGCGGATGTACGAGTTCGAGCTCGCGCTCGCGTGCAACGCCGCGGGCAGCGCGGCGGCGGTGACCGGCCACGTCAACATGAGCGGCGGTCAGCGGATCATGCCCGCGGTCGGAACGGTTCCGTTCGGCGAGTGGTCGCACGTCGCGCTCAGCTGGGACCGCAACGTCCTGCGCGCGTACGTCAACGGGGCCGAGGTGGGCGAACAGACGAGCCCGGCCGGAGAGCCGCCACCCTGGGCGTACGCGCTGTCGGTCGGATGCGGTGCGGGCCAGGACGGCTCCCACTTTCAAGGCGCGCTGGACGACGTCGCGGTGTTCGACGCGCCGCTCGGCGGCGATCAGCTCTGGCTGATGAGTCGCGACCTGATCGGCTACCGCCCGTCGCAGCAGTACCACAACTGGGCTCGCTACAAGGACGGCATGTTCGACATCCTGCTGGCGCCCGCCGATCCGGCCTACACCGGCAGCGGCCTCGCCAACGACATGAATGACGACGCCCAGGTCGTCGGCTACCAGACCGTAACGGGCGGGGGAACCGTGGCGATGATGTTCGACCCGAGCACGGGCTGGACGAACCTCAATGATCTGATCTCGCCGCACACGCTCTGGGAGCTGCAGAAAGCGACTGCCATCAACAACAACGGGCAAGTCGCGGGCATCGGGCTGCATGCCGGCAAGCGCGCCGCGTTTCTGCTCGACACCCGGAACGGCGTGGTGACCGACCTGGGCCACAAGCCCGAGTACCCGTACGGCGTCCAAGATCTCTACATCATCCCGAGCGATATGAACGCCGGCGGCGACGTGGTCGGGGCGGTCTACGACCTGTACCCGTTCTGGGCGCTGCGCGCGTTCGTGTACGACAGCCAGAGCGGGTTCACCGATCTCAACAGCCTCATCGATCCCGCCAGCGGCTGGGAGCTGCGCGAGGCGAAGGGCATCAATGACAACCGCGAGGTGGTCGGTCACGCCTACAACGCGACGACGAAGCGATGGCAGGGCTTCCGGTTACAGCTGCCGCGCCTGCCCAGCCGCGGCGAGGTGCTGGCCGTGTTCTGCAACAACAAGCCCGACGGCACGCCATGCAGCGACGACAACGCTTGCACGGGCGGCGACGCGTGCCAGGCCGGCGCCTGCGTTCCCGGCGCGCCGGTTGTCTGCGCGGGCGCTGACGCGTGCCACACCGTGGACGCG
>DATMZL010001318.1:0-2238 GCA_035607075.1 Polyangia bacterium | reverse complement strand
ACCTGCGCGACACGCTGCAGACGACGTCGGTGGAGAAGTGCTACGTGGCCGGCAACGGCATCAACGGCGAGGTCACCAGCGCCATCGCCGGCGAGTTCTCGGCGCCGGTGGTGAAGGTCTCCCTTGGCGACGTGGCCGAACAGACCTCGGGTGGCGACGCCGCCGCCTATGAAGCGGAGCTGACCGCGGCTACAGGAGTCTTCACAGGGTGAAACCGATCCACCTCAACCTCGCTTCGCGGCCCTTCCGCGACTACCGGCCGGTCTACGCGGTGGTCGTGGTCATGGCGCTGCTGACGGCCTTTCTGGCCCTCAACAACGTCGACACGTTTCTTCGCTACCGCACGGAGACGAAGACGACCCGGGCGAACATCGACAAGCTCGAACAGCAGATCGCCGACGAACAGCACAAAACCGACACGCTCTCGCAGCGCCTCAAAGGGGTCGATCTCAAGCTCCTGGCGTCGCAGACGGAGTTCGCGAACGCGCAGCTCGCCGAGCGCGCCTTCTCCTGGAGCGAGCTGCTCGACCGCCTGGAGCGTGTATTGCCGTCCGACGTCCGGCTCCAGTCGGTGGTCCCTGCCTTCGCCAAGGACGGGCTGGTCCATCTCTCGATGACCTGTATCACCAAGACCGGCGACGGCCTCACCGCGACCATCAACCGGTTCAACGGCGACCCGCGCTTCGCCAATGCCTTCCCCACCAACCAGACGCTCAACGGCGGCGAGTACCGCATCACGCTCGGAGTCGACTACCGTCCCTCGATCGCCAGGAGGGTGGAATGATCTGGCGCGAAAAGCGAATCCTCCTGATCGTTCTCGCCCTGCTGCTGCTGGCGAATACGATCTTCTTCTTCACGTACCGCGTGCAGTACGTCAGCCGGCTTCAGGATCTCGACGCCCGGCAGGAGCAGACCACTGCCCGCCTGGATCAGGCCCGCCACGCGCGCATCACCGCCGAACAGCAGCTCGCCGCGTACAAGAAGGTGCAGAGCGACCTGCAGGTCCTTTATAACGAGCGCTGGTCGACGGCGCTGCAGCGGTTGACGGCGCTGATCGACGAGGTCCGTCGGCTGGCCGCGGCCAGCCACCTCGAGCCGCCCAGCTATCAATTCACCACCGGGGAGACCAAAAACAGCAACATCGTCACCAACACCAAGGGATCGGTCGGCACCACCACGGTGGAGATCGCATTCAACGTGCAGGGGACGTATGAACAGATACGCCGTCTCATCAATATGCTGGAGCTCTCCGATCAGTTCGTGATCATCGACGGAATCAGTCTGGCCAGCAGCCCGACCACGCCCGGCGACAAGAACCTGACGCTCAACATTCGACTCAAGACCTTGTTCCGCGACGTGCGCACCAGCGCACCCTCAACGAGCAAACAGTTGTGATGGACTGGATGAACTGGAAAACCTGGACGACGATCGGCGTGATCCTCATCGCAATCTTTGCGATCTACGCGTTCGCGAATTCGCACGGCGCCGATGAGCCGCCTCCGGCGCCGGCAACGACTGCCGCACCGGCCTCCGCGCACAAGACCCGTGCGCCGCAAACCGCCGGCACGCCCGGCGTCCCCATGCTGCACTCGGAGTGGCTCGACCCGCAGCCCGGCAATTACAAGATCGAGCGGAATCTGTTCGCGTTCAGGGAACCGCCCCCTCCGCCGCCGCCTCCACCGGTCAAGGCCCCGCCTCCGCCGCCCGACCAGGATCACGACGGCATCCCCGATTTCCGTGACAACTGTCCGACGGTCTACAACCCCGATCAGGCGGACAGCGATCACAATGGCAAGGGCGACGCGTGCGACGCCGAGTGGCAGGCGTACATCAAGGCCAATCCCCCTCCGCCGCCCAAACCCGTGCCGCCTCAGTTCACGATGAAGTACATCGGCACGTTCGGGCCGGCGGCCAATCCGATCGCGACGTTCGAAGGGAACGGCGAGATCGTCAACGTACGCGTCGGCGAAACGATCGACGGCAAGTTCATCCTCCGCGGCATCGGGATCGAATCGGTCGAGATCGGCTTCGTCGGCTTCCCGGCCGACGAGAAAACGCGCGTGCCGCTCGGACAGTGACTTTTGAAACGCAATCGCGTCGAAACATCAGAATGAGGAGGGGGTCGGGAGTCGGATTTCGGGAATCGGAGAAAAACAGAGCATGGTCTCTCCGGCCCCCGACCCCCGACTCCCGACTCCCGGAAAACGAATGAACCAGACAAAGCTCGGAATTACAGCA
>DATMZL010000598.1:0-3365 GCA_035607075.1 Polyangia bacterium | reverse complement strand
GCCTGCGCGGCGCCCGCCGCGAGCAGCACCGCGGCGGCTGCGACGGCGGCGATGAGCGCGCGGCGATGTCGGCGTGTCGTCGTCATCATCATGGCGTCAAGCGGGCGAGGATCATGTTCGCGATCCGTTCGAGGGCGGGGCCGAAGTTGTCTGCGCAGAGCGACTGCACCAGCCCGTTCGCGCCGAACTGGTTGGCCAGCTCGCCGATGCGGACTGCGGGATCCGCAAAACTGCCGTCGGTACCCGTGCACGAGTGCGCGATCACCGGCCAGGGACACGACGTCGCGCCGCACGACGTGTCGGAAATGCTGGGCGGCTTCCAGGTCACAGTGTACGGGCTCGCCGCACCGGTCAGCGCCGCGACCATGACCATGCTGGGATCGATCTTGAGGGCTTTGAGCCGGGACGCCGTGTCGGCCACGCTGAGCAGAAAGCCGCCCTGGTCGTCCGACGTGCAGGCGACATAGTTGACCGTCGCCGACACGTTGTTGCCCGGCGCGTGGCGGTTCGGGTGCATGAAGGTCCCGCTGCCGTTGTTGCACAGGTGACCGAACTCGTTGCAGCGGAAGCTGGCCGGCGGGCCGAGCTGCGAGTCGAGGGTCAAGTTCGCCGTGGTGTCGTAGAGCGCGTCAAACGAGGCGGAACAGTCGTCCTCGTTGGTCAAAAGGACGATCGCCAGCAGCGCGTCCTGCCGCAGGAAGCCCTGATTTGCGAGGGGAGGCAGGGCGTCGTCGGCGCCCAGCGCGCGCAGGATCGAGGCGAACTGGTGCTCGAAGCCGCACCCTTGCTCACCCAGCGCTGCGATGCAGCTGAACACCGTCTCCATGTTTCCGGTGTAGTTCTTCGTGCCCCCGACGTCGGAGATGAACATCGCGCCGGTCTGAAGCCCGCTCGACGTGCAGGTGCCGCGCGGCGTGTTCTGAAAGAGGCCGTTGTCGCCGCGAGTTGCATCGCATTGCGCGATCGAGCCGTCGCCCGCGCCCATATCCGATGAGACGACGGCGAGATGCAGGTTGGGCAGGCCCTGGGGACTGGCCCGCAGCGCGCTCACGAACGACGCGAAGCTGCTGTTCAGCTTGTTCTGCGACAGCATCATCGACGTCGAGTTGTCGACCATGACCAGGATGTCGACGTTGCGGTTCGGAATCACCACGCCCGTGCCGCCGGCGCCGCCGCGTCCACCTGCGCCGCTAACAGACCCACCGCTGCCGCCGGCCGATCCACCGTTACCGCCGGTCCCGGTCCCCGCGCCGCCGCCCCGCCCCGCCGAACCGCCCGCGCCGCCCGTCCCCGGACCGACGTCGTTGAACGCGACGGTCAACGTCCCACAGCCGGCGGGCAACGCAGGGAGGCTGGCGACCGCCGAAGCGATCGGCGATCCGTTCCGCATCCCCGTGACATAAACGTCGATGCGCTTTCCGACCGGATAGCCGTTGGGGAAATCCACCTCCTGGGTCTCGGTGGTCCCATGGCCGACGCGCGTTCGCGTGCTGGACTTCGGCGTCGCGCCGTCGATCGAAACGTCGATCTGCAGCTGATCCGCGGTGCTGCTCGTGCCGCCGAGCTCGATGGTGACGAACAGCGTTCCCTGTTTGCAGGCGCGCGTGCCGCCGCCGCACCCGGCGAGCCCGCTCGATGCCAACGAGAGCGCGATGGTCAACAGCGTGACGAACGATGACCTGGGGTTGCGCATGCGTCTCAATTCCCCGGCACGTTGATGTTTGCGACCGGATCGGACGGGCCGGGACGCGTGAGCAAGAAAGCGGTGACGCCGGCGGCCGCGACGGCGCCACCGACCACGACCCAGAACCAGGGCTTGCCCAGCACAGAACCGCTGTCCGCGCGCGGCGGCGGCGCCTGCGTGACCAGCACGGGCGCGGGTTGCGCCGCCGCCGTCACCGTCGCGGGCAACGAAGCGGCGGGCGCCGCGGGCGGCGGCGCGGCCGGTGCGGGCGTGATCGGCGCCGGCTCCGGCGGTGACGCGGGCGGTGCCGCGGCTGAGGCCGGCGGTGCCGCGGGCGGCGGTGTCTCGGCCGGCGCACCGCCCACCGGTGCGGGCGTCGTCGGCGGCGACGTCGCGACAGCGTGGTCCTTCTCGATCGCCTGCTTCAGGTTCTCGACGTGCTTCTCGATCTCGGCGCGCTTCTCCGTGCCGTAAAGCCGCAGGTAGCTCTGGTAAAGCTCGAGAGCGCGCTCCTTGTTACCCGCCAGGCGGTGCGCTTGCGCCGCGTTGTACAGGACCGCTGCGTCCGGCTTGAGCGCGAACGCCTTCTCGTAGTTGTCCGCCGCCTCCGCGAAGTGATTCAGCGCGAACGCCGCCGTCGCCCGGTCGAGGAAGTCGCGGATCTCCTCCGCTTTCGACGCCTTCGACTTGGCGGCTTGCGCGCCGCCGGCCAGCAGCAGGACGACCACGCACCCAACGAGCCACCCGCGTGTCATCGCTTCGTCGGTCTAGACACTAGATCCGGCAACAGCAGATTGTCCAGCGCGCGCGTGTCGCGATCTGTTTGAATCGGGACCCTCAAAGGGTCCCGAACCCCCGCGATGGTACGCGCCGAGCAAAGCTCGGCGGCTCCCCACGCGCCAATTATTGCGGCAGCCGCGCGTTGATTGCCTGCGCGACGTTCTGCAGCGGCATCGCGAGGCTGTCCGCGCAGATCGAATGCACGATGCCGTTGGTGCCGAACTGGCTGGCGAGCTCGACGATGCGGACCGCCGGGTCGGCGAAGCTGCCGTCGGCCGCGGTGCAGGAGTGGTCGATCACCGGCCACGGGCAAGAGGCGAGGCCACACGACGTGTCCGCGATCGACGGCGCCTTCCAGAGCACCTTGTACGGCGCCGGCGCGCCGGTGATCGCGGCGAAGATGATCTGGCCGGGAGCAGACTTGAGGCTCTTGATCCGCGTCGCGGTGTCGGCGACGGCGAGCAGGTAGCCTTCGCTGTCATTCGACGTGCACAGCGGGTAGCTGACCGTCGCGTTCATGTCGCCCCCGGGTGCGAGGCGGCCCGGGTGCATGAAGGTCCCGCTCCCGCTGTTGCACAGGTGACCGAACTCGTTGCAACGGAAGTTCTGGAGCGGGCCCAGCTGCGACGAGAGGAATTCGTTCGCCGTCGTGTCGAAGAGCTCAATCCGCCCGTTCGGCCCGGTGCCGAGCGACGCCGAGCAATCGTCCTCGTTCGTGAGCAGGACGATCGCCAGCGCGGCGTTCGGCCGCAGGAAGCCCTGGTTCTCGGCGGGTGCCGCGCCGAGCCCGTCGACGCCCAGCGCGCGCGTGACCGCCGCGAACTGGTGCTCGAGGCCGCAGCCCTGCTCGCCGAGCGCGGCGATGCACGTGAAAACGCTCTCCATGGTGCCGGTGTAATTC
>DATMZL010001605.1:0-2832 GCA_035607075.1 Polyangia bacterium | reverse complement strand
GCTCGGCGCGAGCTCCGCGGCGGGCACTGCGACAGGCTCGGGCGACGGTTCCGGATCCGTCGCCTCGTCGGCCGGTCGCTCCGGGGATTCGGTGGGTGGCTCGTCCGCGCGAGCGGGTGACGTAAACGTCCACGCGAGCGTGAACGTGAACGTCAGCGTCAGCGTCAGCGATCGAATCATGGCGAGCCCTCGACGGTTTCGAGGATGTCGAGGACCGGACGGCCGGTGGGATCGAGGCGGACGTCGGCGCGGACGCCGAAGACGCGGGCCAGCGTCTCGCGCGTGAAAACCTCGGCCGGTGAAGAGTCAGCGGCGAGCGCGCCGCCTGCGAGCAGCAGGACGCGATCACAGCGCCGCGCCGCGAGCGTGAGATCGTGCAGCGCCACGATCACCGCGCGCCCGCCCGAGGCGGTGGCGCGCAGCAGATCCATCGCCGCGAGCTGATGCGCGATGTCCAGCCCCGTGATCGGCTCGTCGAGCAGGAGCAGCGTCGCCTCTTGCGCGAGCGCGCGCGCCAGGTGCACGCGGTGGCGCTCGCCGCCCGACAGCTCGGTGATCGGCCGGTCGGCCAGCGCCGTCGTGTCCGTCGCCGCCAGGGCGCGCACGACCGCCTCGACGTCGTCGGCTGTCTCGGGCTGCAGCCGGCCGAGATGCGGCAGCCGGCCCAGCGCGACCGCCTCGCGTACCGACAGCGGCACGTCGGTCGGCGCGTCCTGGGGCAGCAGCGCCGCGTGCCGCGCGATCTGCCGCCGCGACAACGACGGCAGCGGCGTCCCTGCCAGCGTCACGCGCCCCGCCGCCGGCGCGTGCAGGCCCAGCAGCAGGCGCAGCAAGGTCGACTTGCCGGCGCCGTTGGGTCCGCACAGCGCGACAAGCTCGCCGGCGCCGACCGCGAAGCTGACGTCGCGTAGCACGGGCGCGCCGCGATAGCCGAACGTCAGGCCCGAGACCTCGACGAGGCTCATGGTCCGGCCACCTCCACGCGCCGGCGCACGAGCAACGCCAGGAATACCGGCGCGCCGACCGCCGCGGTCACGACACCCACCGGAAGATCCGCCGACAGCGATCGCGCGACGACGTCGGCGATCACCAGGAAGATGCCGCCGCCGAAGAACGACAGCGGCACCAGCGCCGTATGCGGCGCGCCGACCGCCAGCCGCAGCACGTGCGGCACCAGCAACCCGACGAAGCCGATCGGACCGGCGACCGCGACCGCCGCACCGACGACCAGCGCGCTGGCGAGCACCAGCCGCATGCGGACGCGCGGCACGTCGACGCCGACCGACTGTGCGCTCACCTCGCCGAGCAGCAGCGCATCCAGATCGCGCGCGTGCGCCGCGATCACGATCGTACCGACGACGACCGCCGGGCCGCCGAGCAGCAGGTGATCCCAGGTCCGGCCCTCGAGCCCGCCGAGCAGCCAGTACATCACCTCGCGCCCGACGTTGTAGCTCGCCAGCGAGATCGACAGCACGAACGTCGTCATCGAGATGTTCAGCGCCATCAACGCCACGCCCACGAGCAGCACGGTCCCGGTGAACACGCGGCCCCGTCCCAGGTGCGCCGCGATCGCGAACACCAGCACCGCGTCCAGCGCCGCGCCGGCGAACGCGCACGCTGGCAGCAGCCACACCGCCTTGCCGGCGATGTGAAAATAGATCGCGAGCACGGCGCCCAGCGACGCCCCCGACGAGATCCCGAGGACGCCCGGCTCCGCGAGGGGATTGCGAAACAGCCCCTGGAGCGCCGCGCCCGCGACCGCGAGCGCCCCGCCCGCGACGAAACCGACGAGCACGCGTGGCAGCCGCACGCCGACGACGACGGTCTCGCGCCAGTTCAGCAGATCGACCTTGCCGGTCAGGCGCCGCGCCAGCGCGCTCACCGCCTCTGCCACGGAAATGTGCGCTGGTCCCACCAGCAGCCCGACGACGACGGCACCGACCGCCGCCAGCAGGACCAACGCGAAACCGGCGACGACCCGCGGACGAACGCGCGGCCGCGCGCGCCGGGGCATGAAACCCGGCGGCAGATTCTGGCGGCTGGCGGCGCTGTCTGGCGTGGCCGGTGAACCCGACCGCGCCGTGGCGGACGACATAAAAAACCCCTCGCTCCGGGCGAACGAGGGGACGGTCCCAGGCCGCGGCCTGGGGGCCGATCTCCGTCCGCGCGGAGAAAAAAAGCGTCGGCCTTCGGTAGGTCTCCTGGCTCGTGGATCGCGATCGAGATATCGATCGCCGCCGCCCTCCCCTTCCCCGACGTATCCCGCGTGAGGAGCCGGCGAGCTTTGCTCGCCGCGCATCATCGCGGGAGGGTTCGGGAACCCTTTGAGGGTTCCCGATTCAATTGTCGAGTGGGTTCGCGAGGACGGCCTCCACATACAGTGGCGGGACCGCGCCGGCGTTTCACCGGCTTCCCTTTTATGCCCGGCTGGGCACCGAAGGCACTATTCAGTTTTCAAAATACTTCGTTCTGCCGTATCTAACAGCGGCGCGTCCGTGTCAAGCACGTCTTCCCGAAATCGGAGCGCGCGCAAAAAATCGCTGTAACGCCGGACCTCGTCCAACATCAGTACCGCGTTAGTCGCGGAGCCACCAAAAGGAGCGTCATGAGGAAATTTATCGTCGTGAGTTTCGGCATCGCCGGCCTGATCGGCGCAGCAGCCACAACCAGCACCGCCGCCGATGCGCCGGCCGCCAAAGCGCCGGCCGCCAAAGCGGACGCCGCCAAGCCAGAGCCCCCGAAGGCGCCTTCACCGGAGGCGGTCGCCGCCGGCAAGAAGATCGACTGGTCGAAGATGGATGAGAACGCGAAGAAGAAGTACATGAAGTCGAC
>DATMZL010001362.1:0-4719 GCA_035607075.1 Polyangia bacterium | reverse complement strand
TCAACCTGCCGCGTTCACAGAAAATCGTCGAGCTGACGCTGACGAAGCCCGGGTACGTGTCGCTGCCCTACAAAGTCATCCCTATCCAGGACAAAGACCTCGTGGCGACCCTGCACCGCGCGGCCGCGCGCGCACCGGCGCTGGCGCCGGCACCGATTTCCGCGCTCAAGCCGGGCGGCGCGACGACGAAAACCGTTCGCGTCACGACGACCACGTCGTCGTCGAGGACCACGCAGACAATAGGGACGCCCGCCGCGATGACGCGCGCCGCTCCCGCCCCGACCACCCTCCGGCGCTGATTCGCAGATGACAGAACGAAAGCCGCCGGAGGGCGAGGAAGACTTCGCCGCGATGTTCGCCGCTTCGGAGCGGCAGCAGAGCCGCGCCCCGCGGCCGCGCTTCGCGATCGGCGATCGCGTGCGCGGGACGATCGTCTCGATCGGCCAGGAGGTCGCGGTGGTCGAGATCGCCGGCGGCGGCGAGGGCACGCTGGAGACGCTGGAGCTGCGCGACGCGACAGGCGGGCTGACGGCGAAGGTGGGCGACACGCTGGACGCCCGCGTGGTCGCCCTTGGCGAGAAGCAAGGGTTCGTCACGCTTCGACGCGGCGCCGGTCATGGAGGCGGCGCCGGCGGCCGCTCGAACCTCGCCGAGGCGGCGACCACGGGATTGCCCGTCGAGGGCGTCATCACCGGCGTCAACAAGGGTGGCTTCGAGGTCGACGTCGGCGGCGTGCGCGCGTTCTGCCCGCTCTCGCAGCTGGAGCTGCGGCCCGTCGACGATCCGGCCGCGTACGTCGGCCGCCGGTTCGAGTTCAGAGTCACCCGCCACGAAGAGGACCGGCGCGGGACGAACGTGGTCCTGTCGCGGCGCGCGCTGCTCGAGGAGGAGATGCGCGGGCGCGCCGAGCAGACGCGGGGCAAGGTCGTCGTCGGCGCGGTGCTGCCGGGCGTGGTCACCGCGATCAAAGACTTCGGCGCCTTCGTCGACGTCGGCGGGATCGAAGGGTTGCTGCCGGCGTCGGAGATCAGCTTCGAGCGCAGCACGCGCCCGGCGGATGTCCTGACGGTGGGCCAGCCGGTGACCGTGCAGGTGATGCGCGTCGAGAAGCGCGACGATCCCAAGCGTCCTGAGCAGGTGTCGTTCTCGCTGAAAGCGCTGGAGCGCGATCCGTGGCTGGACGCCGCCGGTCTGTTTACGCCGGGAACGATCGTGCGCGGCCAGGTGATGCGCACCGAATCGTTCGGCGCGTTCGTCCAGCTCGCGCCCGGCGTCGAGGGGCTGATCCACATCAGCGAGCTCGGCGCGCAGCGGCCGCTGCGTCACGCGCGCGACGCCGTGAAGCCGGGCGATGCGCTCGACGTCGCCGTGCTCGCGGTCGAGCCCGACAAGCGGCGCATCTCGCTGGGGCTCGCGGGGCGCGAGGTGGGCGTCGACGACGAGGGCCGCGCCGCCGCCGCGCGCGCCTCGGGTGGCGGGCAGGGGCAGGGTGGAAAGGGCCTGGGCACGCTGGGCGATCTCCTCAAGGGCAAGCTCCGCTGACGTTCGCCGAGCTGAGCATTCATCCCGCGCTGGGCGCCGCGCTCGCTGCGCGCGGCTACGAGACGCCGACCAGCGTTCAGGCGGCGGTGCTCGACGTCGCCTGCCGCGGTCGCGATCTGCTGGTGTCGTCGCATACCGGCTCGGGCAAGACGGTCGCCTTCGGCTGCGCGCTGGCTGATTCGTTGCTGGCCGCCGGCGAGACCGAGGTTCCCCACGGGCCGAATCCGATCGCGCTGGTGATCGTGCCGACGCGTGAGCTGGCCGTACAGGTGCGCGATGAGCTGCGCTGGTTGTTCGCGTCCGCGCATCTCCGCCTCGCGTCGTTCACGGGCGGGACGCCGGTGGTGGGGGATCTCAAGGCGCTCCAGCGCGGCGTCGAGCTGGTGATCGGGACGCCGGGGCGGCTGGTCGATCTGCTCCGCCGCCAGCGGTTGCAACTGGCCGACCTGCGGGCGGTCGTGCTCGACGAGGCGGACGAGATGCTCGATCTCGGGTTTCGCCAGGATCTGGAGACGCTGCTCCAGGCGGCGCCCGCCACGCGGCGGACGCTGTTGCTGTCCGCGACGTTGCCGCCGGAGATCCGAACGCTCGCACGCAAGTACCAGCGTGACGCGGTCGCGATCGATCCGCGCAAGGACGGCGGCGCCGGCGCGGGCGCGAGCCGGGCGGCGCACGAGGACATCACACACCGCGCCCACCTGATCGCGGGCGGCGATCGTCTGGCCGCCGTCGTCAACGTGCTGCGCGCCGGCGAGACCACGCGCGCAATCGTCTTCTGCACCACGCGCGAAGGGGTGGCCGAGATGCACGCGGCGCTGGTCGCGCGCGGCTTCGCCGCCACGGCGATCTCGGGCGATCGCGCCCAGGCAGAGCGGGATCGCGCGCTGGAGCAGCTGCGCCGGGGTGACGCGCAGGTGCTGGTCGCCACCAACGTGGCGGCGCGTGGCCTGCACCTGCCCGACGTCGATCTGATCGTGCACGCCGATCTGCCGCTCAACGCGGATTCGTTGATCCACCGGAGTGGCCGCACCGGGCGGGCGGGGCGCAAGGGCACGGCGGTCGTGATCGCCACCGTCGCCGAGCGGCGCAAGGCCGAGCGCCTGCTGGCCGCTGTCCACGTGAGGGTCGAATGGACGTCGCCGCCCTCGGTGGAGGTGATCGCGGCGGCCGGGCGCACGCGGCTCGCCGACGATCTGGTCGCCGGCGAGGAGCCCCCGGCCGAGGTCACGCGCGCCGCCGACGATCTGCTGGCACAGGTGGAGCCCAGGCTGCCGGCGCGCGACCTGCTGCGCCGCTTGCTTGCGCGCGAGCTGGCACGGCTGCCCGGCGGCGAGCCGGTGCGCCCCGTCTCTCTTGCCGGCCCGGGTGGTCGCGACGGTCGTCAGGGCCAGGGGCCGCCCGGGCGCAGGGGCTCGCACGGCGACTTCGCGCGCGAGGGCGTCAGCTTCCGCGTGAACCTGGGTGCCAGCGATCACGCCGATCCGCGCTGGCTGCTGCCGCTGATCTGCCGCCGCGGCGGTGTGACCCGGCGCGAGGTCGGCGCGATCAGGATCGGTCAGCACGAGACGGTCTTCGAGATCGCGGGCGCCGCCGCACACGACTTCGCCCTCGCGGCCAGCGAGCCCGATCAGCGTGCGCGCCACGTCGTCATCACGCGCGCCGACGCGCCGCCGCCGTCGGTGCAAGCGCCGTCGGCGCCGCCCCCGACGCGCCCCGAGCACGCACCTGAGCCCCACCCGCGCTCCGCGCCGCCGCGATCGCACCACCCACCCCGGCCGGCGCACCCGCGGCCGCATCAGCCGCCACGTGCGGCCGAACCTCCGCGGCCGCCGGCGCAACACCCGCCGCGTACGGCGGCGCCCCAGCGGACGCCGGGCGGCTATCACCCACTTCAGCGCCGGACGCCGCGCAAAAATGCTCCCGAGCAACCGCGGTCGCATCCGCCGTCGCGGCCGCACGAGCCCCCGCGGCCGCATCCGCCCGGGAAGCCCCACGCCTACGGGCGTCCGTATCCGCCCGGCAAGCCGCGCAAGCACCGAGGCCCGCGCTGAGCACGCTCGCCCTCAGGCGGCCTGCAAGCGTTCCAGCAGAGCAGAATGAACGCGCACGCGGAAGATCACGCCGTCGTCGTCGTAGCGTTCGTCCAGGACCTCGCAGCCGGCGAAGATCTCGCCGCGCATTTGCTGGCGATCGTAGGGAACGCGGACCTCGCCCTCGACGAGGTCGCGGTTGAAGAACGCGAGAAAGTGCTCGCGTAGGCGGGCGACGTCGGCGGGGCGGCGGGCCGACATCACCACGGCGTCGGGCCAGCGCGCGAGCAGGGCGCTGGTCGCCCGCGCCTCCGCCTCGGCGTCGCCGCAGGCGTCGATCTTGTTGAACACCAGCAAGCGCGGCACGTTGCCGGCGCCGATCTCCGCGAGCACCTCGGTCGTCACCGCGAGGTGGCGCTCGAAGGTCGGGGCCGACGCGTCGACGACCTGGACGAGCAAGCCCGCCTCCAGCGCCTCGTCGAGCGTGCTCTTGAACGACGTGACGAGGCCGTGCGGCAGCTTGTCGATGAAGCCGACGGTGTCGGACACCAGCACGCGCGGCCGCGCCTCGGGCACCAGCGGCCGCACCGTCGTGTCCAGCGTCGCGAACAGCTTGTCCGCGACGTAGACCTCGCTGCCGGTCAGCGCGCGCATCAGCGTCGATTTGCCCGCGTTGGTGTAACCGACCAGCGCGACGCGCGACGTGTCGCGGCGGCGCGCGCGCTGCGTGCGCTGCTCGTTTTCCAGCGCCACCAGATCGCGCGTCAGCTCGGCGATCCGGTCGCGGATCTTGCGGCGGTCGAGCTCGAGGCTGGATTCGCCTGCGCCCTTTCCGCCGATGCCGCCGCGCTGGCGATCGGCGCCCTTCGCGCGTCCTTGCTCGCGCAGGCGCGGCACCAGGTACTGCAGCCGAACGATCTCGACCTGAGCCTTGGCGGCGCGCGATCGCGCGTGGCGGCGGAAGATCTCCAGGATGACGGCGGTGCGGTCGAGCACCTCGACGCCCGTCGCCTTCTCGAGGTTGCGCGCCTGCGACGGCGTGATGTCGTGATCGACGAGCACCGCTTCGATCGGCGCGGCGGCGCTCTCGCCGGCGAGCGCAACCAGCTCGGCGACCTTGCCGCTGCCGAGCACGGTGGCCGCGTGG
>DATMZL010001351.1:0-3500 GCA_035607075.1 Polyangia bacterium | reverse complement strand
GGCGATGCCGGTCGCGGCGCAGACCGCCGGAGCGACGGCGTCCGGGCCCGATCAGGAGCTGGTGACCCGGCTGCATCAGCTGGGTCAGGATGAGATCCGGCTGGCGATGCTGGGCGAGGAGCGCGGCGTGAGCCCGCGCGTCAGGACGTTCGCCGCGACGATCCAGAGCGAACAGAACGCGACCGACCATCAGCTGTTCGCGTACGCGGAACGCAAGAACATGAACCGCGTGACCGTCGCGCTTCCGGGCGGCGCGCTGGAGCACAGCACGCTGGCGCTGGCGCCGGTCGCCAACAGCGTACCGGCGGAGTTCGACTACAACTTCGCGCAGCGGATGGTGGCCGATCACCAGGCGTCAATCGACGCGGCGGCCGCGGCGCAGCGGCTGGCGCGCGATCCCGAGCTACAGGCGTTGATCGGCACTGTGCTCGCGGTGCAGAGCCAGCACCTGGTGGCGGCGCAGGAGCTGCTGGCGACGATTCCGACGCCGTCCCCGCGCGTGGTGCAGCTGCCCGCGTTCCCGGCCGGCGTAAGCCGGACGCAGACCGGGGCGGACGTGCCACCGCCGGCGGCGTTGGTGCCGGGCGCGCTCACGCGGTAGCGGGAACGGCGCCGAGTCCGAGCGGTGAAAGATCGTGGTTGACACGATCGTGCATATGCACGTATATGCATATGCATGGCGATGCATTCACAGGCGGTGCGAGCGGACCTGTTCGGGTCGCTGGCCGATCCGGTGCGGCGGCAAATCGTCGAGCTGTTGCGCGGCCAAGAGAAACCGGTCAATGACATCGTCGCCGAGCTGGACATCCACCAGTCGGGCGTCTCGCGCCACCTGCGCATCCTGAACGAGGCCGGTTTCGTCAGCGTTCGCGCCGATGGGCCGCGCCGCCTGTACGCGCTGCGGGCTGCGCCGTTTCGCGAGCTGGACGCCTGGATCGGCCGCTACCGCAGCCTGTGGGAATCGCGGCTCGACCGGCTGGGGGCCGAGCTGGAACGCCGCAAGAAAGCACGCACCCTGCGCGAAAAGGAAAAAAGCACATGACCCGAAGGACAATCACCATCGAGCGGACGTTCAACGCGCCGATCGAAGACGTGTGGACGCTGTGGACGACCGCGGACGGGATCGAATCCTGGTGGGGGCCGGAGGGTTTTCGCGTCGCGGTCCGCAAGCTAGAGCTGCGCGCGGGCGGGGCGCTGCACTACGACATGATCGCGGTGGCGCCCGATCAGATCGCGTACATGAAGAAGGCGGGGATGCCGGTGTCCAGTCCGACGCGCGCGACGTTCACCGAGGTCACGCCGCCGCGACGGCTCGCGTTCACGCACGTCGTCGACTTCGTTCCCGGCGTGACGCCCTACGAGAGCGCGACGATCGTCGAGCTGACCGCGCGCGGCGCCGACACGCACCTGGTGTTGACCGTCGAGGCGATGCACGACGAGCAGTGGACGAACATGGCGGTCATGGGCTGGCAGAGCGAGCTCGGCAAGCTCGCGCAGGCGCTGGCCAACCCGAAGAAACCAGCTTGAACGAAGGAGGCACACCATGACGATGACGACATGCCTTTGGTTCGACGACAACGCGGAAGAGGCGGCGAATTTCTACGTGTCGATATTCCCCAACTCGAAGATCAACACCGTCGCGCGTTATACCGACGTTGGGCCGGGGAAGCCGGGGAGCGTGATGACCGTGGACTTCGAGCTGGACGGCCAGCCGTTCATCGCGCTCAACGGCGGTCCGATGTTCCATTTCAGCGAGGCGATCTCGCTGGTGGTCAACTGCGAGACGCAGGCGGAGATCGATCGCTACTGGGACAAGCTGTCGGCGGGCGGCAAGGAGCAGCAGTGCGGTTGGCTGAAGGACAAGTACGGGCTGTCCTGGCAGATCACGCCGGCGTTGCTCGCGACGCAGATGCGGCAGGGCGATCCGGCCCGCTTGAACCGTGTGATGAAAGAGGTGCTCGCGTCGGTGAAGCTGGACATTGCACGGTTGCAGGCGGCCTACGGTTAGCCACTCCCTCGCGAAGCGAGGGAATGTGGCTATTGTTTTTTCAGATAGCCGCGATCCCGCGCTTCGCGCGGGGGCGGCTAGCCGCTGCCAACCAGGCGGAAGCGTCCTTCCGGCGATTGCTCGAAAAGCGGCGAGCTTCGCAACAGCCGCCAGATGGGCGTCCAGGCCAGGCCGATGTCGCGGATCAGGCAGCGGAGCTGACTTTCGGAGAGCCCGCTGCGCGTCGTCTCCAGAAAACGCACGACGCGCGTCTCCTCTTCGTTGAGGTGAGCGCGGCGATCGAACGCCTTGTCCACCATCACCATCCCGTCGACGATCCGGATCTCTGGAACCGCGCGGCACAGGCCCTTGACGACCGTCGCCGACGGACGCGGACCCGCGCGCATGCGGAACAGCACCGACGCCAGCCTGACCAGCGGCATGCGTGTGGCGACCGACAGAACCTTGCGCAGGCTGCCCACCAACGGATTCGACCGCTGCACGAACCAGAACCAACCGGTCTCGCGGTCCAGCCAGCGAAACGCCGGCAAGCCGCTCAGCACGCCTTCCACGAAGCTTGCGTCGACGGCGCTGCGCGTGGTCGCACGCACCTGCCCGGCGATACCGTCGACGGTGGCGGCGCCCAGCATCTGGACCGTGCGCACCGCGATCCGATACGCCGCCCGGGCGGCGGTCAGATCGCAGAGGTGAACGACGATGCGCGTTCGCCCGAGATCGATCACCCGGAACGAGAACCGGTGGCCCAGCTGGACGGCGCTCTTCAGCAGGCTGACGACGTCCATCGATTCTTCGATGTTCAGGAGGTGCTCGGCGATGGGCAGACGGCGGGCGATCGTCAGCAGCACGCGCTTGAGCGCCCGATCGTCGGCGAGACCCACGTGCGCGAGGCCGGGAAGCTCCATGCCGCCGACGCGCGCCTCGAACGCGGCCAGCAGGTCCACCAGGGCGCGCCCGCCAAACCGTCGCATCTCGAGGTAGCGACCGATCGTCCACGGCTCGCCGTTCGACCGCGGGCTGTCGGCGCGGCGCAGGGTGTTGATCGTACGTCGCTCGATCGGCAGCGCGAGCACCGCCTCGGGCGCCGGCAGCAGCGTGTCGCGAATCGCTTGCGGAAGCGCGCGCAGTCGGGTCCGGACCCGGTCGACGACCAGCAGGCTGACGCGCCGGCAGATCTCCGGTGGCAGGCGCCGCCAGGCGTCGGCGCCCAGGTCGTCGCGGTCGATGAGGTCACTGGCCGGATCGACGGCGCGCGTGTCCCGATGTCGTTCGAGGACCAGGGGCCGCAACACGCGCGGGACGATCGGCTCTCCAGGGCGAGGATAGTTCACATCAACCTCAGAAGAAGAGGTGCGAGACAAGCGCGAACAGCGGCAGCAGGATCGCGCCCGACCAGACCACGTAGCCGAAGAAGCTGGGCGTCCGCACGCGGTGCTGCTCGGCGATCGCCTTGACCATGAAGTTCGGTCCGTTGCCGATGTACGTGACAGCGCCC
>DATMZL010001349.1:0-8814 GCA_035607075.1 Polyangia bacterium | reverse complement strand
CGGAGTCGCCCGAAGCGCCGCCGTCGGATGCCATGGTTAATGATGCAACCACGATGACCGACGACGGTTCACGTCCTTCGCAGCTCGTCGGCCGCAGCATCGCCGGAAAGTTCGTCGTCGAATCGCTGATCGCGACCGGCGGCGCCGGCACGGTCTACCGCGCGCGCCAGCTTGCGCTCGACCGCACCGTGGCACTGAAGGTGTTGCGCCAGGACGTCGCGCGCGACGCGCACTTCGTCGAACGCTTCAAGCGGGAGGCGCGCGCGGCGTCGCGCCTGGACCACCCGAATTCGGTGCGCGTCTTCGACTTCGGGTACGTCGACGACGCGCTGCTGTACCTCGCGATGGAGTACGTCGAG
Source organism: Polyangia bacterium (assembly GCA_035607075.1). Taxonomy (GTDB): domain Bacteria; phylum Myxococcota_A; class Polyangia; order Fen-1088; family Fen-1088; genus JADGRB01. The sequence continues at coordinate 8,455 of DATMZL010001349.1, read as the reverse complement.
GGCCGCACGCTGCAGCACATGATCGACGAGGAGTGGCCGCTCGGCGAGGCGCGCATCGTCGACATCATGTCGCAGGTGCTGTCGGCGATCGCGGTCGCGCACGACATGGAGGTCATCCATCGCGACCTCAAGCCCGACAACATCATGATCATCCCGACGACGAGCGACGACGGCGAGGCGACCGAGCTCGCGAAAGTGTGCGACTTCGGCATCGCGACGCTGGGCGCGATCCAGCGTGACCGGGCCGCCGGTCCGGCCACCGGACCGTGGGTGACGCTGGACGGATCGCTGGTGGGAACGCCCGGCTACATGTCGCCCGAGCAGGCGCGCGGCGAGCACGCCGATCGGCGCAGCGACATCTACTCGGCGGGCGTCATCCTCTATCACATGCTTGTGGGCCGGCCGCCGTTCGAAGGCGAGAGCGCGTATTTCGTCGCGATGAAGCACATCACGGATCCGCCGCTGCCGCCGTCGGAGATCACGGCTGTCGATCCCGGGCTGGAGGCGGTCTGCCTGCGCGCGCTGGCCAAGGCGCCGGGCGATCGCTTCGACAACGCGCGTGAGATGCGGGCGGCGCTGCGAGCCGCGCTGGCGCGCGCGACACCAGCGGGCGTAGCAACCGACGCGCGCGGCACGCCAGGCCCGATCGTCGTCACGGCCGTGCAGCCCGTGAAAGTGCAGGCGCCGAACACTGTCGAGCTGCTCGAGGGCGCCGGGATCGGCGCGCGGGCGCGCCGATGTCGCGCCCTGACGACCGCCGTGGGCGTCGCCGCGGTCGCCGTCGTGGTGGGCGCGTTCGCGGCGCGGTCGATGTTCCGCGCCGAGCGCGCCGACGCGCGCACGATTGCCCCGACGACGCCGGTTGTAGCGCAAACGCCAGCGGCGCCGCCTGCACACACCGACGTTGCGCCGAAGCCGCCGGTCGAGACGGCGCCCGCGCCTGGCGCCGTCGCGGACGAGCCGGCGCCGCGGCCACGAGAAGTGTCTCGATCGAGGCGCGAGCGGGACGCGACCCTCACCCCGACCCTCTCCCGCAAGCGGGAGAGGGAGAAAGAGTCCGTCGCGGTGAAGCTGACGGCGCAACCCATCGCCGCGCCGGTACCCGTTGCGGTCGCGCCGGCGCTGCCTGCGCCCGTGGCCGCTCCCGCGCCTCCCGCGCCGCCGCCCGCGCCGCGCATCGACGTCGAGCGCGCCACCGCCACGATCGCCGGCATCACGTCGACGAGCGCGATCCCGGGGTCGAACATTCGCGCCGCGCTGGCGCGCGTGCCGCTGGCGCGGTGCTACCGCGACGCCCTGCGCGCAGGCGGCCTGGCGTCGGGCACGGCGACGCTGCGGCTGCGCATCGACAGCGGCGGCTACGTGACGGGCGCGGCCTTGCAGGGCGCCGCGATCACGCCGGCGCTCAAGACCTGCATCGAGAAGGCGGCGACGACGATCCGGATCAAGGACGTCGACACCGGTGAGGCAACCGCGGACGTAACGCTGAGCTTGAACGCCGCCCCGTGAGCCGCGCGCGCCCACATCGCTCGGGCGTACGGGCCGCGGCGCTCATCGTAGTCGCCTTCGTGGCCGCGTGCGCGACGACCGCGCGCGATGGGCTGGACGTCGCCCAGCTGCCCGTCGACGTCAGGCCCGACTACGCGCTGTTCGCGCGGCGCTGCTCGAAGTGCCATCAGCTGGCGCGCCCGTTGAACAGCGGAATTCGCGACGACGCGATGTGGGCGGGTTATGTCGAGCGCATGCGCCGGCAACCCGGCAGCGGCATCACGCGCGCAGACACCGTCCCGATCCTGCGCTTCCTGCACTACTACTCATCGACGACGCTGGCGGCCGCGCGCGCGCCGGACGCGGGGAGCCGCTGACCATGAAGATGACGGGTCGGCCTGCCCGCCTCGCCCTGATCGCAAGCGCGCTCGGCGCCGCGGCGCTGCTGCGCGCGGCCACGGCCGACGCCATCGAACGCAACTTCGCCGGATCGGCACAGCTCGACTACTTCTTCGTTCCCAGCGAGACCGGCGGGCCGGGCGGTCGCACCGCGTTCGACGGTTTCACCAGCGAGGTTGCGCTGAAGCTGGCGGCCGACGTCTCCGATCACCTGTCGGCGAACGTGAAGGTCTGCTACGGCTGCCACGGCTTCGAGCTGCCGATGGCCTACTTCGACTTCCGCGTCGCCGACGAGCTGGTGATCCGCGCCGGCCGTTTCAGCCCCAGCTTCGGCGCGTTCAACATCCGGCACGATCCCGCCAACCACGTCACCAGCGACAAGCCGCTGCCCTACGACATGGGCCGCATGCTGCGCATCGCGGACTGGAATCTGGGCGTGCTCCCCAGCCCGTTTCCCGACAACGGCGTCGAGATCGGCGGCACGCACTGGTTCGGCGAGCGCGCGCAGCTGGACTACGCCGCCTACGCTGTTTCGGGGTTCCGCGCGCCGACGGGCAGCAACGATCTCGTGTGGGGTCTCTCGCAAACGCGCGGCGGCAACATGATCGACAACAACGGGCGCCCCGCGGGCGGCGGCCGCGTCGCGACGACGTTCCGCATCGGCGAGGCGAACGACCTGACCATCGGCGGCAGCGTCATGGCGGGGACCTGGGATCCGTCCAACCGCTTCTACTATTTGATCGCGGGCGGCGACGTGTCCGCGCGCATCGGCCGCACGCAGCTGCGCCTCGAGTACCTGGTGCGGCGGCAAACCTTCGCGCCTCCGCCCGGCGTCCCGTACAAGCTGGTGGTTCCGCCGTCGGGCGAGGAGTCGTTCGAGAAGCACGGCGCGTACCTGGAGATCGAACGCACGATGAGCGAGACGGTGACGCTGCTCGTGCGCGCGGACGGCCTCTATCGCGCCGGCAACCTGCCCGTGACGAGCCCGCTCGCCCCGCGCGCCGCCGTGTTCCGTTACACCGCGGCCGGAACGCTGGCGCTGGCGCCGGGATTCCGGCTGAAGGCGTCGGCCGAGCTGTGGGCGTTCACGAACGACGTCCCCGTTCACCAGGACCTCGAGGCGGCGTTCCACCTCGCCGTCGTCGGAACGTTCTGAACGACGTCCGCGTCGTCGTGAACGACGCCCGCGTCGTCGTGAACGACGTCTGCGTCGGATCTGAAAAGACGTCTGCGTCGTCGTGACGACGTCTGCGTCGGATCTGAAAAGACGTCAGTGGCCGCGGGGGTTACCGCGCGGGCTGAAGAACGGCTTGCGCCCCGCCATTCGCGTCGCCAGCCACGCGAGCGAATCCGGATCGAAAGGCTTCGGCAACGTCGCGTCGACGCGCAACGGCTCGTGGGATCCGTTCATCGGCGCCGCGCTGATCGCGACGACCGGGATGTCCATCAGCATCGAGATACCCTGGCGGACCTTGCAGAAGGTCCAGCCGTCCAGCACCGGCATCATAAGGTCCAGCAAGATCAGCGACGGCTTGCGCTTGCTCTCGGCCAGGAAGTTGAGCGCCTCGAGTCCATTGGCGGCGCCGACGGCGGCGAAACCTTCCTCCTCCAACAGGTCGACAATCCCCTCCCGAATTCCTTCGTCGTCGTCGATGACCAACACCAGCGGCCGGGTTGCTGTTTCCTCCATCTGGTCTCCAGGAAGCTCGACCCTGCTGGCGTTCAGGTACGTCACGCGCCAATCGGGCCTTACCCCGAAACGTGAGGTTTCCGTCGGCGTCGTCAAGGGCATGCGCGCGCCTTGTCAATGCGCATCGCGGCGCGCATTGTTCGCGTGTGAACGCTCGAGCTGCGCGCGACGCGGATGTCGTCGTCGTCGGCGCCGGCGTGGCCGGGCTGGAAGCGGCGCAGCGCCTGGTGCGCGCGCGGCTGCGCGTCGTCGTGCTGGAGGCGCGCGCGCGCATCGGCGGCCGGATCGATACACAGCGCCTGTCCGGCTGGCCCGCGCCGGTCGAGGCGGGCGCCGAGTTCGTCCACGGCCGACCGGCGAACCTCATGCGGGCGCTGCGCGACGCGGGCGCACGGGTAGGCAGTCACCCACAGCGTCACGAGCGGGCCCGTCGCGGGGGCGTGGGCGGCGATGAGAAGGCCTGGATCCAGGCGATGTCGGTGATGGAGGATCTGCCCAACGAGGACGTGTCCGTGATGGATGCGTTGCGCCGGCCCGAGCTCGCGCGCCGCCTGTCGCGCGCCGCGCGCGAGATGGTGATCGGTTTCGTCGAGGGCTTCAACGCGTCGGACGCGCGGCGCGTGTCGGCGCGCAGCCTCGTCGAGCAGGCCGAGGCGACCGAGGCCGAGGGCGGCGACGCCACCCACCGCGTGCTCGACGGCTACGATCGCCTGCTGCAGCACCTGGCGGCACCGGTGGCGCGGCGGGCAGGCGCGCTCCGGCTGGCGACGATCGTCACCGACGTCCGCTGGGGCGGGACCGGCGTCGATGTCGGCACGCGCGGCGCGCTGGGCGGACCGCCGTCGCGCGTCCGCGCGCGCGCCGCGCTGATCACGTTGCCGCTGGGCGTGTTGCAGGCGCGGCCGTCCGCGCCGGGCGCCGTCAGATTCGTGCCCGCGCTGCCGCGCACGAAGCGGTCCGCGATCGAGCGGCTGGCGATGGGTAACGTCGTGAAGGTGGTGCTGCGGTTGCGGGAGCCGGTGGGCGCGGGTGTGCTGGCGCCGCTCGGGCGCGAGATGTCGTTCGCGCACATCGGGCGCGCCGCGCCCGTGCCGACCTGGTGGGTGCCGCGGCCGTTTCCGCCGACGATGCTCGTCGGCTGGGTCGCGGGCCGGCGCGCCGATGCGTTCGCGGCGCGCTACCGGACGACGGAAGCCCGGCTGCGCGCGGCGCTGGGCGGGCTGGCGCGTGCGGTCGGCGCGAGCGCCGGCGCAATGACCGCCGCCGTCGAAGATGCGCGCGTGTTCGACTGGGCTGACGATCCGTGGGCGCGTGGCGCCTACAGCTGGATCCCTGTCGGCGGCCTGGACGCGCCCGCGGCGCTGGCCGCGCCCATCGGCGGTCGCTTGTTTTTCGCAGGCGAGGCGACCGATACCGTCGGCGATCCCGGCACCGTCCACGGCGCCATGACGACCGGCACGCGCGCCGCCGCCGAGATCGTCGCGACGCTCCGCGGTTAGATTCGACAGCTTCCGTCGGCGCAGTCGTGCTCGAAGAAGCGCGCGATCCCGCGCCGGTGGCTGGACAGAAACTTGAAGAACCGCTTCGCGAGCGGCGCGAACGCAGGGCCCGCCAGCCGGTAGGACCACTCGCGCCATTCAACCAGCGCCCACAAGCAGGTGAGGAACGCCGCCGGGCCGACCCAGACCTCGCCCCCGTCGCCGACGACGATCAGCTCGTCGCCGAGCCACGGAATGTCGCCGTAGCGCGCCCGAGCCTCCGCGCCCGTGCAGGCGACGAACGCGAGCGCCACATAGCTGGGCTGGTGCTGCATCCAGGTGCGGCAGCGGCGGCAGAGCGCGCAGGCGGGGTCGAACAGCACGGTCAACGCGCGCGGGTTGCGCGCGGCGTCGGGCGCCAGCCGCGCCGCTACGCGCGCTTCGACATCGTCCATCCAGACGGTGGCGTTCATCACCCTGCCTCAAAGGCGCGCTTCGCCCGTCGCGGCGGTTCCGTTGTGGTGCATCTGCGGCCACACGGGCGGCGGCGCGAGCTTGATCTGAGCGCGGCGGCGGATGCGGTGGAACAAATAAAGGTTGCCCATGTGCAACGCGCCCAGCACCAGCAGCAGCGACCCGAGCTTCACCGCCAGCGTCTCGATTCCCTCGGTGCTGTTGCGGACCTGGTTGCCGGCCTTCAGCGTGATGAAGGCGTAGCCGAGGTTCAAAAGATAGAAGCCGACCACGAGCAGTCGGTTGACGGCGGTCGCCATGCGGGGCTGGTCGGCGAACACCTCCTCGAGAAACACCTCGCCGTTCTTGAATAGTGTGCGTGCGAGCCACACGGTGAGACCGAGGCTGGCGGCCGCGTAGACGAGATACACCGCCACGAGATGATTGGTCGTTGCGTCTGGAGTCATGAGGGTCCTGCCTTTCTGACACCCGTTACAGTCGAGGCGCACGGCGGTTGCGTGTGACCGCTGGTTTTTTTCGCGCAACCGCGCCCGGAATCCTCTGTACTGAAGGGCATGGAAACGACCTTCCTCGAAACGCCCGCCGCGCCGACGCGACGACACGCGGGCATCACGTCCGAAGCGCCGATCAACATGGGAACCCTCAGAGGGTTCCCAAACCCTCCCGCGATGTTGCGCGGCGAGCAGAGCTCGCCGGCTCCACAGGCGATCGCGCTGGAGCCGGCCGGCTGGCAGTGGCTGCCCGTGTCGGCGCACATCCGTGAGCGCTACCTGGTGACGTTCCGCGCGCCGGCGGCGGCGGTTGCGCGCCTGGTCCCGGCGCCGCTGACCGTCGACAGCTTCGGCGGTCACGGCTTCGTCAGCGTCTGCGCGCTCGAAATGGACGGGATGGGATTCGCGGGGGCGCCGTCGTGGCTGCGCTGGAACAACCTCGAGTTGCTTTACCGCGTGGGCGTCCGGATCGGCGACGCGCCGTCCTTTCTCACGTTACGCAGCGACGTCAGCGCGCGCCCGCTCGCGTTGCTGGGCCGCGCCTTTTCGCACTACCGTCCGCATCGCGCGCAGATCGAACGCACGCGGCGCGACGATCGCTTCCGGCTTCTGTGCCGGTCAAGCGACGGCGCCGCCGACGCCGAGTTCGAGGCCGCGCCCGGCGGCCCGCCGGAGCTCGACGCCTCTTTCACGGACGCGGCGCAGGCGGCGGCGTTCATGCTCGGGATGCGCTTCTCCGTCGACGTGCGGCCGGACGGCCGCGTGCGCGCGCAGCCGATCGACCACGATCCCTGGGGCGCGCGGTTCGCGACGCCGACGCGGCGGCGGTTCGCGTTCATCGATGCGCTCTCGCGCGCGATCGGCGCGCCGCTGGTTTACGACCACACGCTGGCGATGCGCGACCTGCGCCAGACCTGGAGGGCGGCGCGATGGATCTAATTCCACGGCCACCCGAGGCGCCCGTTGTCCTCGATCCGCAGCGCTATCAGCCGCCGCTGCCGGTGCCGACCCGCCGGGGGATCGTGCTGGCGATCGGCTTCGCGTCGGCGGTGCTGCTCTACTGCACGGCGCGCGCGCTGGGCAAGAGCTACTCGGAGGCGTTCTTCTGCTCGCCCTTCTTCGTCGGGGCGATCATCGGCGTGCTGGGGCCACGGCGCCCGATTCGCAACAGCCTCTACACCGTGCTGGCGGCGCTGGCGCTGGGGATCGTCACGCTGCACGAAGGCGTGATCTGCGTGCTGTTCGCGCTGCCGCTGGTCGTTCCCGAGACGATCCTGGGCGCGCTCTGCGGCGCGACGATCCGCCGCTATGTCCACGATCGCCGGCATCGCGTCGGCGTGGCGGCGCTGCTCGTCATGTCATCGATCGGGTGGCAGGCGATCGACGGCGCGCTCGACGATCCGGCGCACCATCCGCTGCATCACGTCCAGTCGACGACGCTGATCGCGGCGCCGCCCGAGCGCGTGTTCGCGGCGCTGACCGCGCGGCCGATCGTCGTCGCGCCGCGCTGGCCCTGGTTCATCAGCATCGGCCTGCCCGTGCCGACGCGTTTCACGGTCGATACGCCCGGTCCGAATGGCCGCGTGCGCGCCGTCTTCAGCCACGGCGTCGCGAACGGGCACATCACGGAGTGGGTTCCGGGCCGCGTGCTGGCGTACCAGATCGACACGTACGCGATCGACGACCTGGCGTTCCACATCACGCGCCTCGGGCGCGGGCCGAACTACGGCCTTCGCCCCGAGCGCGTCGACGACTGGCTGACGCTGACCGACACCCGCTACCGGCTGGAGCCGGCGCCGGGCGGCGGCACGCGTCTCACGCGCGACACGTCGTGGCGGCGCCACCTCGCGCCCGCGTTCTACTTCGGGTGGCTGCAGGACACGATCATGCGGCGGGGCCAGGACCGCCTGCTCGAGCTGCTGCGCCAGCGTATCGACGAATCGGAACCCTGGGAGGGTTCCGAACCTCCCGCGATGAGCTTCAGCGGGCAAAGCCCGCCGTCGCTCACGCGATCAACCGGCGCTGCGGTCGATCCTGGGCCGGCTGTCGCGGCGGTGCCGGCAGCGCGCCTATAATGATGCGTGCCCGACGCCTTCCCGGAGACGCGCTGGACGAAGATCGTCGCGGCGCGCGGCAACGCGGAGCTCCGGCGCGTCGTGCTGGACGAGCTGGTCGCGTCGCGCTGGCAGCCGCTCTACGTGCACCTCCGCAAGCAAGGCCTTCCGCCCGATCGCGCGCAGGATGTCGTGCAAGGCTTCCTCGTCCACCTGCTGGAACGTGATTTCCTGGCGCGCCTCGATCCGGGGCGCGGCCGGCTGCGCGCGTATCTCAAGACCGCGCTGGCCCACTACCTCGCCAATCTGTACGCCGAGGAATCGGCGCAGAAGCGAGGCGGCGGCCGCGCCGCGCTGTCGTTCGACGACGTCGAGGCGGTG
>DATMZL010001560.1:0-11094 GCA_035607075.1 Polyangia bacterium | reverse complement strand
CGCCGGCCGCGTCGTCGACGTGCGCTTCGAGATCACGTCGCCCGATCCCTACCAGCGGCACTTCGTGCTCGCCGCGGAGTCGCGCCGATGATGGCGGCCCTGCGACGGCTCGGGACGCTCGGGCGCGACCGCCTGGTCATGGGCGTGCTCGCGCTGCTGACGGTGACGTGGCTGCTGGCCGTCGAGGGCCGGCAGGGGTTCGGGCGCGACGAGGGCCAGTACTTCCGCGCGGGCGAGCGTTACTGGGGCTGGTTCGAGGAGCTCGGCTCGAACATCGCGCACGGCGAGCTGCGGCGGTCGTTCACGGCGCCGGTGATCGATCGCTACTGGAGCGACAACGCTCCCGACCATCCCGTGGTCATGAAGACGCTCTACGGTCTGTCGTGGCGTGCCTTTCACCGCTGTCATTGCACGGGGCCGACACGCGGTCTGCACCCGATCGCGGTCAAGGGCCGGCACATCACGCTGCCGCTGTTCGCGCGCGAGTCGACCGCGTTCCGGTTCCCGGCGATCATCTTCGCGGCGCTGCTCGTTACGATGGTCTACCGGTTCGCCCGGGGATGGCTGTCACGCCCGCCCGCCGCGGCGGCGGCCATGCTGACGCTGGCGCAGCCGCACTATTTCTTCCACGCGCCGATCGCATGCTTCGACGCGCCGATCGCGACGATGGCGTTCGCGGTCGGCTTCGCGTACTGGAAGTCGCTGCGCAGCCCGCGCTGGGGGATCGCGGCGGGCATCCTGTTCGGCATCGCCCTGGGCGTGAAGCACAACGCCTGGCTGATGCCGATCTTTCTCGTCGGTCACTACCTCTGGATGCGCCGGGGCGACCTGCGCGCGCGTCGCTTTCCGCGGCCACCGCTGGCGTTCGTGGCGATGCTGGTGCTGGGGCCGATCATCTTCTTCGCGCACTGGCCGTGGTTGTGGAATTCGCCGGTGACGCGGACGCGCATGTACATCAACCGGCATCTCCAGCACGAGCACTACAACTTCGAATACCTGGGCCTCAACTGGAACAACCCGCCGACAACGACCGCACGTAAGCTGATTCGTGCGACGGCGCCGTTCGTTCAGACCGGCTTCACCGTTCCCGTGACGACATTGGCGCTGGCGGCGGTCGGCGTCGCGGCGCTGATTCGCCGGCGACGCGGGCAGCCGGTCGCGCCGGATGGCCTCGACGAGGAGACGATCGCCGCGCCGGGCGCCTCGCCGAGCTGGCTTCGGCCGGGCGCCGACGTCGATCGCGCGCCCGGGGCGTTCCTGCTCGTCCAGACGCTGGGGCCGCTGGCCGTGCTCGCGGTCCCGTCGACGCCGATCTTCGGCGGCGTGAAGCACTTTCTGACCGCGATGCCGTATCTCGCGCTGCTGGCCGGAATCGGAGCTGGCCGGCTGATTTCGGTGCTCGCAGGCTTGCTGCCGGCGGCGGGCGCGCGCCTGCGCCAATTCGCCCCTGCTGCCTTCGCGGCTCTCGTGTGCCTGCCGGCCGTCGTGGAGACGCGGCGTTCGCACCCCGACGGGCTCTCGCATTACAACCTGCTCGCTGGCGGTTTCGCGGGCGGGGCGTCGCTGGGGATGAACCGCCAGTTCTGGGGATATGCCGTGCTGCCGATGCTGGACGTGATCAATCGCGATGAACCCGCGAATCGTGCGATGTATTGGCACGACGTCATCCACGATGCGGTCAACATGTACAAGCGGGACGGGCGCCTCGCGCTCGATGTCGGCGACATGGGCTTCGGCGAGGACGCCCTGCGCCGGTCGCAGTCCGGCATCCTTTTCTACGAGAAGCACTGGGCGGTCTACGAGGGGTGGTTCTGGGAGAGCTACGGTACGACGAAGCCGTTCATGGTGCGCGAACGCGAAGGCGTGCCGCTGGTGACGATGTACCGACGAGGCGCGCCGTGACCGCGAACGATTCGACGACGAAGCCGGCGTCGCCCGCGACCGAGCCACCGTCGCCGCGCTGGCTACGCGCGTTCCGGGGCCGGCGCGGCGCCGCCATCGTCTACGTCGTCTTTGCGGCGACCTATCTCGGCACGGCAGGCGGCCGACTCGCCAGTCACTCGCCTTACAACCAGTACGTCTACCTGGCGGACGGTTGGCTGCACGGACGCCTGTCGCTGCCGGGCCAGCCACCGAATGAGAACGACTGGGCGAAGGTCGACGTGCTGAAGCTGCGTGACGGACGCGAGCTGCGCGGCATCTACGGCAGCCGCACGGGCGGGCCCGTCGACCGCTTCTACCCGTTGCGCGGCACGCCCGAGACTGTTCCGGGCAGCGAGATCGTCACGCGCTCGTCGATCCGCTACGTGTCGTTTCCGCCGTTCCCGGCGGTTCTGATGGCCCCGTTCGTCGCCATTTGGGGCCTGTCGTTCAACGACGTCTTGTTCAACGGGTTGTGGGCGGGACTGAACCCGATGCTGCTGTTCCTGCTGCTGCGCCACCTGCGGGCGCGCGGGATCTCGCGGCGGACGGAGGTCGACGACCTGTGGCTGACCGCGCTGTTCGGCGTGGGAAGCGTTTACTACTTCTGCTCGGTCGTCGGGCAGGTCTGGTTCAGTGCGCAGATCGTCGCGGTGACGCTGTCGATCGGTTACGTCTGGGCGTCGCTTGGTGCACAGCGCCCGATGCTCGCAGGGTTGTTCGTCGCGCTGGGCCTCGCGACGCGGCCGCCGTGGCTGGTGGTCCCGCTGTTCATCTGCGAGGTGGTGAAATCGATCGGCGGATGGCGCGCGCTGCGGACGCGGGCAGGCTGGCGCGCGCTCAGCCAGCCGGTGGCGCGGTTCGCGCTGCCCATCGTGATAGTCGGGATCATCCTGGCTGTGCTGAACGCAGCCCGGTTTGGTAGCCCGTTCGAGCCCGGACACAAGTTTCTAGCGGTGCAGTGGCAGGAACGGATGTTTCGCTTCGGCCTGTTCAACTACCACTTCCTGTCGCGCAACCTGGCCGCCGCGCTGATCCTGTTGCCGCGCGTGATGACTCACTATCCTTACGTGAAGGTGAGCCAGTACGGCATGAGCATGCTCGTCACGTCGCCGCCGCTCGCGTACACCGTTATGCCACAGGCGCCGAACCCGCTGCGGCGTGCGCTGTGGTTGACCGTTCTGTCGACCGCGCTGCCGTCGCTGCTCTATCACAGCTCGGGCTACGTTCAGTTCGGCTACCGTTACAGCCTCGACTACATGATCTTCTTCGTGGTGCTGCTCGCGATCAGCAGCCGTCCAATGACGAAGCTATTCAAGGGCCTCGTGCTGTGGTCGTTCGTCGTTAACCTTTTCCTCGCGATCACCTTCGACCGTTACATGCAGTTCTCGTACGACGACTCGTTCTTCCCGCACGGGCAGAACTGAAGGCTCCTCGCGCGCTAGCGACGGCCGCCGCGGAAGCCGCCGCCGCTGCGGAAGCCACCGCCGCCCGGCGAACCGTGCCATCCGCCGCCACTAGGCGCGTGCCATCCGCCGCCGCTGGGCGCTCCGCCATGCCAGCCGCCGCCTGGCGCAGGTGCTCCGCCGCCATGCCAGCCGCCGCCTGGTGCGGGCGTCCCGCCGCCGCGCCAGCTGCCGCCCGGTTGGCCATAGGACGGCGCCGCGCTGCCGGGTGCGCCCCGCCAGCCACCAGCCGCGGGTCCCGCTGTGCCCGAGCGAAGGGGCGACATCTGGCTAGCAGGCGGCGAGCCTCGCCAACCGCCCGCGGCTCCACCCGACGCCATGCCGGGAGGACTGCCGCGCCAGCCCGTCGGTGGGACGCGCGTGATGGGCGGCGCCACCCGATAGCCGCTTCGGTAGTAGCGACCGCCTGCGTAGTACGCAGGGTAGTACGAACGGTAATAGAAGGAGTAGTACGGCCAGTAAGACCAGAAGAACGGATCATACGCGCCGTTCCAGTAGAACCATGGACCGACAACGGTGAAGTAGGGCGACCAGGGCCGCCACCAGTGGTAGTGACCGCCGACCATGAAGCACCAGCCGCCGCCGTACACATCGGCGACCGGATGCGCGCCGTAGTAGTTGTAGACCTGCCCCGTGTAGCCGAAGTCGCGCGGGTCGCCGATGAAGTAGTAGCAACCCTCGTGTTGCGAGAAGAGGCGCAGGTCGAACGGCGGGTAGTTGTGCGTGTGCGGCGTCGTGACCGCTTCCCAGCCACCGCCGGGCGCGGGGTGCGGTCCACCGTAGCAGTAACCACCGCCCGAAGCCTGCACCGGGGCGCCCTGCACCTGCGGTGGAATCATGTTCTCTTCTGCCGGCGCCGGGGCCGCCGGGGCGACGACGCCTGGCGCAGTCGGGCCAGCGACCGTGACGGCCCCGGACACCTCGACTTGCGCCTGTGCGACGCCGGTCAGACCGACGAGCGAGAGCCCGACCCCAACGACGACCGCGCCTGAGACGGAGAAAACTCTTGAATATGTAAATCCAGGCATGGCTCCGCGTCGATATGGTAGCAAGCGGCGCGCCGAGCGTACCTCGACCTCGGTCCCCGGAAAACCGCACCCTTTACGCAAAAACCCCGACGCGACCGTGCCATTCATTCACAGGCGTGCGGTTGCGGGACTGGGGCTTCGAGGGTACCGTTCCACTCCCATGTCAGTCGAGACAGAGATCCAGGAGCGGTTGAAGGAGGCCATGCGCGCCAAGGACGCGCGCACCGCCGACTGCATTCGCATGATCAAGACCAAGCACATGGAGCGGCGCACCGCCGCCGGGTTCAAGGGTCCGCTCGACGACAATCTGTGGCTCGATGTCATCGCGGCGTATCAGAAGCAGCTGCGGAAGTCGCGCGAAGAGTACGCCGCGGTCGGCGCGCGCGGCGCGGACGCGATCGCACAGATCGATTTCGAGATCGGGTTCTGCGCGCAGTTCCTCCCGAAGGCCGCGTCGGACGACGAGGTGCGCGCGATCGTGCGCGAGACGCTCGCGCGGCTAGGCGTGTCGGACGCCAAGCAGGCGGGGCGCGTCGTCGGCGACATCATGAAGGCGAACAAGGGCAAGCTCGAGGCGGCGACCGTCAAGCGAATGGTCGACGAGGAGCTGGGCGCCGCCAAAACGTAGTCCGCTCACGCGCGCGCGCGTGTGAGCTACATGTGGTCGGAACGCGGCCGCGTCGACTTCGCGGACTGGCGGTCCGCCAGCCAGCGATCGACAAGCGCGAGCCGGGGCGCCATGTCCGGAATCGCGGAGTAACCGTCGCGGGCTTCGGCGGCGAGCTCCAGCGCATGGCGACGGTCGGCGGGCGCGGCCTCCCAGATCGCCTGAGCCAGGCTGAAAGCAGTCTGCTCGCGCACGCCGCCGTCGGCCGTGTGCGTGGAACGGATCTCCCACGCGCGTTCGAGAAATCCCTGCGCGTCGGCGGGACGCCCTTCGGCGAGCGCGGCTTGGCCCAGGCCGGTCATCGGATCCGCCAGGAACGGGTGATCGCGACCGAGCACGCGTTCGAACGTGTCAAGCACAGCTTCCATGTCCGCGCGCGCCTCGCGCCCGCGCTCCAGACCCAGCAAAGCCTGCCCGCGCACGAGACGCGCCGCCCCGACCTCGTATGATTCGGCGGGAAAGAAGGCGCTCGCGATGCTGAGGGCGTGGTTCGCAACCTCCAGCGCGCGCTTCGGATCGTCGAGCACCAGCACCGCCCGCGCGAGGTTCGTCATCGATGCGGCCAGGTCGGGGTGGGCGGCGCCCAGCGCCTGCTGCCGGATCTCCACCGCTGCGGAGAAGTCGCCCTCGGCGAGGCGCCACATCCCCTGGGCGGCCATCAGCGTGCCGCGGTTATTGAGGAACCACCCGCGCAGGCGCAGCGGGACGCCGCGCTCGACGCTGGTGTCGGCGGTGCGCGCCCACCGCTCGCCGGCCTCGAAGCGGTGCTCGATGCCCGCGATGGCGACCAGCTGGATCGCCGCCTCGGCGGCCAGGCCGTCGGCGTGAATCGCCTCGCCACGCTTGAACGCTTCTTCGTAAATCGGTTCGACGCCCTCCGGATCGAACGGTGCGCGCGTGCGCGCGTAGACCAGCAACGCTTCGACCAGCAGCGGTTCGTGGCCGGCGGTGCGCAGCTCGTCGATCAGCGCGCCCATCGGCTTCAACGCTTGCCAGTCATGGCCTGACGCGGCCATCGCCCACAACGTCGCCAGCCGCCCGCGTAGCGCCTGCACGCGCGCCCGCAACGCCTCGTCGGGCGGAAGGGCGGCCGTCCTTAGCGCGCGGCTGTCGGCGCACGCGTCCAGGGCCGGCAGCGCCAGCGTCGCCGCCACCGCCTTGCGAACCACCTTCGCGTCGGCATGAGCGAAGGCGTCGGCGAGCGCATCGAGCTGATCGGCCCGCTGGTCGAGGCAGGCCGTCCGCAGCGCGACCAGGTCGCGGCCGTCACCCGCTGCACCTTCCGCCGCTTCGCAGATCTGACCGTGCATGGCGGTCCACGCCGTCGCGTACGTATCGAGCGACTGGCTCGTGCGCTCGAACCGCTCGCGCGCGTCGGGGACGTTGGCGGCGAGGAACGCCGTGCGGATCTGGTTGCGGCGCGGGGCATCGGCCGCCGTCGGCCACGCCGCGGCGAGCTTCTCCGACGGGCCTCCGCATCGGGCCGTCGCGCGTGTCACGCGCAGTCGCCATCCGAGCCCGAACGTCAACCCGAACGCGACCGCTCCGACGGCCGCGCCCACAGCCAGCACGCGGGCAATGGTCATTCGGCGGGTCGACGCCTGCTCGAGCGCCGCGAGCAGCGTGTCCATGCTCGGGAACCGCTTTCCTGGCACGACGGAGAGGCCGCGTAACAGGACGGCGCGCAGGCGGGCCGGGACGCGGCTCGCGAGGCTGGCGGGCCGCGGCTTGCCGGCGAGGACCTCTGCCCGCAGCTCGGCGAAGTTGGCGCCGCCGAACGGGCGTTCGCCGTAGAGGGCCTCGTAAAGCGCGACGCAGAAGCTGAACTGATCGGCGCGCGGGTCGACGGTCTGCCCGCACAGCTGCTCGGGCGACATGTAGAGGGGCGTGCCGAGGATCGACCCGATGCGCGTCAGGCGCGGCGCCTTCGGGCCGTGCAGGGTCTGCTTGATCGCGGCGAGGCCAAAGTCCATGACGCGCACGGCGCCGTCGGAGGTCACCATGACGTTCTGCGGTTTGAAGTCCCGGTGAATGATCCCGGCGCGGTGCGCGGCGGCCAGACCGCGACCGGCGCCGATGAAGACGCGCATGATCTCGTCGCGCGTGCGGCGCTTGCGGTCCAGCCAGGCCGCGACGGTGTCGCCTTCGATCAGCTCCATCGCGACGAACACGCGGCCGCCGGCGCTGCCGACGTCGTAGACGGTCACCAGGTTGGGATGCGATAGCTTCGCGATCGCGCGCGCCTCGCGCATCATCCGCGCGGCCTCGATCTCGTCGGGGTAGGTGTCGCCGCGCATGATCTTGATCGCGATCTTCCGATCCAGCTCGGGATCGTGGGCGGCGTAGACCTCGCCCATGCCGCCGCGCCCGACGAGGTTCAGCAGGCGGTAGCGCCCCACGGTTCCGCCCGGATAGGGAACGTCCGAGTGAACGTCGACCGAGGGCGTCGAATCTTCCGGTTCCGGAATTAGAGGGGCATTGGGCGCGCGGGACCGGGGATCGGCGACGGACGGTCCGCCCTGGAGGGGGGGCGCGCCGGCCCATTCCAGCGTGGTGTGCTTTACCGACGGGACCGGCGCTGCCAGCGCGACCAGCGTCGTGCAGTCGGCGCAGCCCAGGAGGTGGCGTTCGACCTCCGCCAGCCGCGCGCCCGCCAGCGCGCCGCTCACGAATGCAACGACAGTTTGCTCGTCGAGACAGCCCATCACCGGCGCTGAAGGGATGATAGCCTAGGGTGATGGCGGGTTCGAAAGAGCCAGCTTACGCCGAGCTGTTCCTCCGGGAGCGGCCGGGGACCGTCGATCCGGCGATCCTCGAGCCGCGCTTGCGCGAAATGGCTGAGAAGGCGACGCGGGCGTGGCCCGATCTCGCGATCGATCCGGCCCGGTTCGTCATCCACCTGGCGCGCGTCAGCGGCGACGACTTCGCCCAGGGCCTGGCAGAGGTGTTTGCCGAGGACCTCGCCTTGGGCCTCGCGTGCGTCGAGCAAGCGCCGGGTGCGTTGATGCACGTCGAGCGCCTGTGCGGGCCCGCCATCGACGCCGCGGTGGCGCGCATCGATCGCAGCCCGGAGCTTCGCGACGAGGTCCGGCAAACGCTGTGGCAGCGCCTTTTCGTGGGCACGCCGGGGCAGGCGGCCCGCATCCTTTCGTACGCGGGGCGAGGGCCGCTCGTGGGGTGGATCGCGGTCGCGGCGCAGCGCATCGCGCTGGACCTGCGGCGAGCGGCGACGCGCGCCGCGGGATCCGATCCGGTCGCGGATCAGCTGCTGCCCAGCGAGGACCACCCCGAGGTCGACTACCTGCGCAATCGTTACAAGACCGAATTCGAGGCCGCGGTGCGCGACGCGCTCGCGGCGCTGCCCGATCGCGATCGCCTGCTGCTGCGGCTGACCACGGTCAGCGGGCTCAGCCACGAGCAGATCGCAGCCATCTACAAGGTGAACCAGTCGACGGTGACGCGGTGGATCTCGCACGCGCGCGCCGAGGTGCTGGAAGCGACCGAGCGCATCGTGTGCGGCAAGCTGGGCGTGCAGCGCGACGAGTTCATGTCGCTGGCGGGGCTGCTGGTCAGTCGCATCGACCTCAGCATCTCGCGCGTGCTCGAGACCTCGTCGCCCGAGTGACGGGGGATCAGACGGGCGGTCAGGAGAGGGTGGAGATGTGCGCGACAAGGTCGGCGGGCAGCGGGCTCTCGATGGTGACCGCGTGCTTGCCGACCGGATGCGGAAACGTGAGTCGGTGCGCGTGCAGCGCGTGGCGCGGCAAACCGTCGAAGCAGGCGAGCAGCTCGGGCGTCAACGGCTCCTCGCAGGCGCGCATGAACAGCGCCTCGCTCGCGCCGTAAAGCTTGTCGCCGACGATCGGGTGGCCGATGGTCGCGAAGTGGACGCGGATCTGGTGCTGCCGGCCGGTCAACGGGTGCGCCTCGCACAGCGCATGCTCCCGCAGCCGCCGGACGACGCGGAACTGCGTGACCGCCGCCAGCCCTGAAGCGGCGTCACGCGCCGGGCCCATCATGACGCGCGACTTCGTGTCGAGCAGCCGCAGCGGCACATCGATCTTGCCCTCGTCGGGCGGCTGGCCCTTGACCAGCGCCAGGTAGGTCTTCTCGACCGCGCGCCGCGCGAACGCGCGCGTGAGCACGCTGGCGATCTGGCGGTTGCGCGCGATCAGCAAGACGCCGGACGTCTCGCGGTCGATGCGATGCGCGATCTCCATCTGCTCGTCGGGATAGCGGTCGCGCAGCAGCGCGACAAGCGTGTTGCGCCAGAACTTCGCGGTCGTGTGCATCGGCAGGCCGGCGGGCTTGTCGATGACCAGAACGCTGTCGTCCTCGAACAGGATGTCGAAGTGCCGCGGCACCTCCGGCTCGACGGGGGCGGGCCGCCGCAGCAGGATGGTTTCGCCCGCCCGCACCGGCGACGACGGGCGCGCGGGTCGTCCGTCGGGAAACGAGATCTGCTCGCCGATGATCGATTGGATGCGGGTGCGCGACATGCGGCCGATGCGCCGCTTCAGGAAATGGTCCAGCCGCCAGCCTCCGCATTCCGGCGGGACGACGATGTCGCGCTCGATGACGTCGCGCTCGACGACGTCGCGTTCAACGACGTCGTTCAAAACTTGTTTTCCTGCGTCGCGTGGCGCGGCTGCCTGGCAGCCCTCGCTTCGTCAAGCCGCCGCGCGCCTTCGATCAGCAAGAACGTCGTCGACGCCTGGATCTCGTCGACGCCGCCGACGTCCCCGGTCAGGAAGTCGAACGAGCCCGTGCCCCACGTCAGCATCTGGTAGACGGCGAGGGCGTTGGACACCGCCGGCTCGTCGATCGCCGCGCGGATGATTCGTCCCCGTCGCAAGAACAGTCGTCCCGTCTCGCGCGGACGCTCGACGAGCAGGATGCCGTTCTTGCGCTCCATCTCCAGCACGACGAGCACGCTCGACAGCGAGATCTGATCCAGCTCGCCGCGCAACGCCGAGAGCGGGCGGTGGCCCGCCGACGGTTTGTGCGGATCGACCGACCGCTGCG
The DNA here is from genome assembly GCA_035607075.1 of Polyangia bacterium. GTDB lineage: Bacteria > Myxococcota_A > Polyangia > Fen-1088 > Fen-1088 > JADGRB01. Next base: position 988 of record DATMZL010001560.1, on the reverse strand, counting down.
GTCGCTGCGGCAGCGCCGGCTGGCTGGTCGGCGGCTCCACGGGCTGTTGTTCCCCCAGCACGGTAACGATCGTCCGCTCCAGATCTTCCCCGCGGAACGGCTTGCGCAGCCGCTGGTCCGTCGGCTCCGCGCCCGAAACCTCGCCGGCCGCGTCGCCCGCCGGCAGCAAAAAAACGATCGGCGTGTGCGCGCACGCGGGCAGGGCGCGCAGGCGCTCCCACCACGACCATCCGTCGAGCGCGGGCAGCGACACGGTCGTGACCACGATGTCCGGGCGGATGCGCGACGCGAGCGCGAACGCGCTGGGCGCGTCGCCTGCGAGGCTGACCTGGTGTCCCTGCTGGCCGAGCACGCTGGCAGTCGTGCGCTGAATCCAGAGATCGTCGTCGACGACCAGGACCCGCGCTGCCTTCATCCCCGCCATTCTACCGCGTGCTCGCCCCGTCGCCCGATCTCAGGCCCCGCGCAGCCCGCTCACCCGGCGCAGTTCGATCGCGTGCAGCGCAGGCGGGCTTTGCCCGCCGGAACTCATCGCGGGAGGGTTTGGGAACCCTTTGAGGGTTCCCATTTCATTCGTCGTCGGGGTTGCGGTCCCACCGCCAGTTGCCACGCTCGCGTTCCTCCGGCTTGGGCCGCGTCGAGCGCTTTTTCTCGGGTCGCTCGCGCTCGCGGCGCGGCGGGGCGTCGGGGCCTCGGCCACCGGGGCCGCCACCACGGTTGTCGGCGCGGAAGCCGCCGGGCCCGCGAGGCGGGCCGAAATCGCGGGGCGGGCCGCCGCCCGGACGAGGCGGGCCGCCGCCGAAGCCGCCGGGTCGAGGTCCACCGGGACCTCCGCCGGGGCCGCCGGGGCCGCGCGGAGGTCCGCCCGGGCCACCCGGGCCGCGCGGAGGTCCGCCGAATCCGCCTGGGCGAGGACCGCCGCCGAAGCCACCTGGACGGGGACCGGCCGGCTTGGCCTGGGCCTCCTCCACGATGATTGAACGTCCCT
>DATMZL010001219.1:0-2935 GCA_035607075.1 Polyangia bacterium | reverse complement strand
GAGCTCGCTCGCGAGCTCGGTGAGCCGGCACTCGGTGTAGCGCATGGCGGCCGCGCCGTCGCCGTCGAGCGAGCCGAAGTTGCCGTGGCCGTCGACAAGCATCTCGCGCATCGAGAACGGCTGGGCCATCCGCACCATCGCGTCGTAACAAGACGTATCGCCGTGAGGATGGAACTTGCCGAGGACGTCTCCGACGATGGTCGCGCTCTTCCGGTGTTTGCTGTCCGGATAGAGGTGAAGGTTCGCGTACATCGAATAAAGGATCCGGCGCTGGACGGGCTTCAGCCCGTCGCGCACGTCGGGCAGCGCACGCGCCGTGATGACGCTGACCGCGTAGTTGAGATAGCGGCGCTGCGCCTCGGCGGCCAGCGACGCGTCGGCCGGCGGCGACGGCGCCTCGTCGTCGCCACCACCACCACCACGCTTGCCGCCGCGCCCGCCGCCCGCATTCTTTTTCTTTGCGGACTTGCCGGGCTTGGCGCCTGCTGCGAGAAGATCGAGCTGACGGGACGCCATCGCGTTAAGTTCCTTGGACCCTAAGGGAGCGAGATCCGAATTGCAAGAATCCGCTACGTCGAGACGTCGAATCAGGTGGATGCGCCGCTATTTCGCGATCGCCGCCCTGGCCCTGGCCGTTTCGGCCAGCGCCGTCGCTGGCGCGGCCCGCAAATCGGCCGAGCCGGCCGATCCGCCCGAGGAACCAGAACCGCCGAGCTTCGCGCGCGACGTGATGCCCACGCTTGGCCGGTATTGCGAGAACTGTCACGGCATGCGCGAGCAGCATGGCGGGCTGCGTCTCGACAACTACGACAACCTCATGCGCGGCGGCGACAGCGGACCCGTCGTCGTCGCGGGCGACGCCAAGAAGAGCCTGCTGCTCGCGAAGATCGAGCACCGCGATCGGCCGTCAATGCCGCCGCGCAAGTGGCTGCCCAAAGCAGCGATCGCGCGGATCAAGGCGTGGATTATCGCGGGCGCTGAACCGTAGGCGCCCGCAGCTACTGGCAGGTCGCGACGTCGACGGTGACCGTCGTGCCGCCGGACGGGACGACGCCGAGGTCGACGAAGCCGTTGCAGACCGCGGAGCGCACGACCGCCGCCGTCGACGTCGAGCAGTCGGTCGGGCCGGCGAAGATGTTGCCGCGCGCGGACAGCGTCAGCGCGCCACGCCCGGGTGACATCCCGACGCACAAGCCGGCTAGATCTGGCATGGACCCGACCGACGCCTGCAGCACGTTGCGTCCCGGATCCGATGCCGAGCCGAGGTCGAGCTGCGACAGGTCGTTGCCCGCAGCGGTCGCGTCGTACCCGGTCACGTACACGCCATTCAGGACGTTGGCCAGGAAGACGCTGTTCCGGATCTTCACCTTGTCGCCGCCGTAGAGGCGCAGCCCGTTCTGCGCGTTTTGCCAGCTGACGAAACCGTTGACCGTGCTCAGTCCCGCGGCCCCGGGCGCCTCGAAGATGCGCAGCCCCGCGAACGCATTGCCGCTCGCGACGACGGTGCCCTGCCCGTTCGGTGCGGGCACGGTGACCGGGAAGCCGGTGATGTTGATGACGCCGGCGCCGGTGACGTAGATGCCGTGCTGGCTGTTGTTGTTGAACATGCTGGGCGCCTGGCCGTTGCCGACCACGATGTTGACAAGCCCGCCCGCGATGTTGAGGCCGTCGCGCCGCTTCGCCGCCGTGCCCGCGCCCGTCACCACCACGCCTTGCCCGATCGACAGCGTACCGTTCGAGACGGCGACGCCATGGCCGCCCGTGTTCTGGATGGTCACGTACGACACCGCGGCCGCCTTGCCCGAACCGGGCGACACACCGATGCCGATGCCCGAGCTGTTCGAGCCGCCGTCGATCGTGATCGGCGCGGACGGATCGGGCGCGATCGTGGCGAGATCGCCGCCCAGCTGGAATCCCGCGACGTTGCCCAGGTTCGGATCGCTGCTGGCCGGCAGGTTCACGCGGATCGGACCGGCCTGCGTCGCGATGGTGACGTTCGCCGGCACGATGATCGGCAGCCCCTCGGTCCCGTGCAGCGGCACGGTCTGGCCGCTCTGACCGACGATGATGATCTGCGTCCCGGGCGCAGCGAAGCCGCCCACCACCTGCAGCGCGCGGGTGACCGTGCGGAAGCTGCAGCTCGGATTCGCGACGCCGCTGACGACGCCGCTGCCGGTCGCGGTGCTGTCGTCGCCGTTCATCGGATCGACGAAGTACTTGTTCCCGGTCACGGCCGCGCAGCCGGTGCAGCTGTTCGCCACGCAGCGGTAGACCGGGCCCAGGCTGGCGCAGTCGCTGTCGGCGCAGCAGTTGCCCGGCGTGCACGCGCCGCTGCAGCAGAAGTCGCCGGGGTTGGCGGCGCAGGGACCGCTGGCGCTGCACGCCCCGGTGACGCACTGGCCGCTCTCGATCCGGCCGGTCGTGGTGTTGCAGATCGTCGTCGAGCCGTACGTGGCGTCGGCCTGGCACTGCGAGTCGGTCGCGCACGCGCCGCAGGTGTTCGCGCTCTGGGCGCCGCACACCAGGCCGGAGCGCGCGCCCGTGCAGTCGCCGCTGGTGCCGTGGCAGTTGCCGGGCTGGCAGATGCCCTGGAAGCAGATGTGGCCGGTGCCGTACTGCGGGTCCGCCGCGCACTCGGCGTCGGTCGAGCAGCCGCCGCAGGTGTTCGGCGCCGAGATACCGCACAGCTGGCCCGTCGGGCAGTCGCTGCTCGAACCGTGGCAGTCGCCCGAGATGCAGCCGCCCGAGAGGCACACGGTCGATGCGCCGTACGACGGATCGACGCTGCAGGCGGTGTCGCTGATGCACGCGTTGCAGGTCCGCGTCGGTACGTCGCAGATCCGTCCGCCCGCGCAGTCAGACGACACGCGGCACTGGCCGGGAACGCACACGTTCCCGATGCAGAGGTGCTGCGGGCCATAGGCGGTGACGCAGG
>DATMZL010001066.1:0-2950 GCA_035607075.1 Polyangia bacterium | reverse complement strand
CCCTGCGGCGATCGTCATCCCGATGCCGACAAGCAACGTCAGCGTCGGGGATCGGCGCTTGGCCGGCCGCGGCGTCAGCTCGTCCGCGCTGCGCTGGAGCGTTGCCGCCGCTTCGACCGGTGTCAGCGGCTGCCCGAGTTGAGGGGGCGGAAGATCGGCCGAGCGAATCGCGGAGTCGGCGGGGATCGGCTTGCCCGTCGCCGCCGCTTCGAACGCGCGCGCGAACGCGGTCACGTGCGGGAAACGTTCGTTCTGATCCTTGGTCAGCGCGCGTCGGATGACGCCGTCGACGGCCGGGGGCAGCGTGGTGTTGAACTGCGACACCGGCGGCGGATTTTCGTGCACGACCTGATAGAGCAGGGCGGCCGTGTCGTCGCCGACGAACGGTGGCCGTCCCGCGAGCATCTCGAATGTGATGCAGGCCAGCGCCCATTGGTCCGTCCAGTGGTCCAGCTCGCTCTCGCCCTTCGCCTGCTCGGGCGCCATGTACATCGGCGTGCCCATCAGCGTCGACGCGTTGGTCAGCGCCGTGCTGGCCGCGCGCACCTTCGAGATGCCGAAGTCGAGAACCTTCGCGAAGTCCTCGCCCTGGATCCGCGACAGGAAGATGTTCGCGGGCTTGAGGTCGCGGTGCACGATGCCCTTGGCGTGCGTCTCCGCGAGCGCCGACGCGACCTGCTTGCTGACGCGGACCGCGGCGGGCAGCGCCAGCGTCTTCACGCGGTGAAGGCGATCCGCCAGGTCCTCACCCTCGAGGAATTCCATCACCAGGTAGGGCTGCCCCTGATCGGTCGTGCCGAAGTCGAACACCGTGATGATGTTGGGATGGCCGAGCTGCGAGGTGATCTCCGCTTCGCGGTGGAAGCGCAGCAGCGCCTCGCCGTTCACGGCCAGCTCGCGGGCCAGCACCTTGATCGCGACGCGCTTGTCCAGGCGCAGCTGGCGCGCCTCGTAGATCCCGCCCATCGCCCCCTCGCCGATCTGGCGGACGATGCGGTACGCGTCGTTCACAATCGTGCCGGGTCTGACAACGGCACGCCGCTCCTCCAGCATCGGCAAGATTGTAGCCCGCCAGCCTGCTAGGCCGCCATTCGCGCGGCGAGATCCAGCGCCGCCAGAAAACTGGCCGCGCTGGCTCTTCCGCTGCCTGCGATGTCGTAGGCGGTGCCGTGATCGGGCGAGGTGCGGACGAAGGGAAGCCCGAGCGTGACGTTCACGCCCTCGTCGAAGTGGAGCAGCTTCAGCGGAATCAGGCCCTGATCGTGGTAGAGCGCGACCACCGCGTCGAAGCGGCCCTGGGCGGCCTCGCGGAAAACCACATCCGGGACGTGCGGCCCCGAGATGTCGGCGGGGATGCCGGCCGCCGCGAGGCGCGCGCGCGCCGCCGCGATCGCGGGGCGGACCAACCGGTCCTCCTCGTCGCCGAAGCGGCCGGCCTCGCCGGCGTGCGGGTTCAGCCCCGCCACCGCCACGCGCGGCGCCGCGATGCCGAAGCGGCGGGCCAGCCCGTCGGCGGTCAGCCAGATCGTCGCGGCGATCCCGTCGACGGTCAGCAGCGCGGCCACCTCGCGCAGCGGGACATGCGTCGTCGCGACGGTCACGCGCAGGGTCGGACCCGCCAGCATCATCGCGAACTCGTGCACGCCGGCGCGCGACGCGAGGTACTCGGTGTGTCCCGGGAACGCGAACCCGGCACGCGCGATCCAGTGCTTCGAGATCGGCGCGGTCACCAGGCCCGCGACCTCGCCCGCCAGCGCCGCGGTCGTGGCGGCGCCGAGGTACGCGAGCTGCGCCTGGCCGGACTCGTCGTTCGGTTTGCCGGGCGGCACCGCGCCGGGGCTGAGGTCGGTGATCGCGTGGACGCGTTCGGCCGGCGGTGCGGCGACGCCCGCTGCGGCGGCTGCGCGCGCGAGCACGCCCGCGTCGCCGTAAACGACGGCGTCGATGTCGGCGCGCGCCGCGAGCGCGCGCGCGACGATCTCGGGCCCGATTCCGCACGGATCGCCGAGCGAGATCGCGATGCGGCGGCCCGCCATCTATCCGGTCACCAGCATGATGCTCTTCCTCAAGACGAGGAAGAGCCTAACCGATCTTCGCGCCGGCCGGCCGGCGGCGACGCGCCCTTACTTGATCGGGAAATACCCGACCTTTGTCACGATCTCCTGTCCGTCCTTCGACAGCACCCAGTCCGTGAACGCCTTGATGTCGGCCGAGGGTTTGGTCCGCGTGTAGAAGAACAGCGGGCGCGACAAGGGGTAGGTGCCGTCCTTGATCGTGGCATCCGACGGCGCAACGCCCGCAGCGGATGCGTCCTTCTTGATCTTGAGGACCTTGATCCCTTTCGCGTATGCCGCGCCGCCGTAGCCGATGCTGAATTTTTCCTTCCCGACCGCGTTCACGACCGCCGCGGTTCCCGGCATGTTCTGCGCGCGCGGTGTGTAGTCGGCGTTATCGAGCACATGTTCCTTGAAGAACACGTACGTGCCCGAGCTGTTCTCCCGGGAATACGGGATGATCTTGGCGTCGGGCCCGCCGACCTCCTTCCACGACGAGACCTTGCCTGTGAAGATCGCCTTCAGCTGCGCCATCGTCAGCTCGGTCAGCGGATTGGATTCGTGGACATAGACGGACAGACCGTCCTTCGCGACGGGCGTTTCGATGGGCGGCGCCCCCGCCTTCTCGGCGAGCTGTTTCTTCTCGGTGTCCTTCATCGCGCGCGACGCCTCGCAGATGTCGGTCGTGCCGTTGATGAGCGCCGCGATGCCGGTGCCCGAGCCGCCGCCCGTGACCTGGATCGTGATGCCCGCGTGCTCCTTCATGTACGTCTCGGCCCAACGCTGACCGAGGAGCACCATCGTGTCGCTCCCCTTGATCGTGAGCGGACCGCCCTTGGTCGCGGCCGAGCCGGAGCCGGCGGGCGAGCTGCCGTTGTCCCCCGACGTGCGCGTGC
>DATMZL010001341.1:0-3565 GCA_035607075.1 Polyangia bacterium | reverse complement strand
GTGTTCGTCTTCGCCAGCCGCGTCGACACGCTGGGACTGGTAAACGTGGAAGCGATGCTGAGCGGCGTGCCGGTGGCCGTACCGGCTGACGCCTGCATCGCCGAGTTCGTCACCCACGGCGTGTCGGCGGAGTTCTACGAGCTCGGCGCGGCCGGCCTGGCCGCGGCCATCGGGCGCGTCCTCGACGATCCGCTGCGCGCGCAGCGGATGGCCACCGAGGGACGCAAGGCCATGATCGATCGCTGGGAGGGGGCGTCGCTCTCGCATCTATGGCCGCTGCTGACGCAGTAGCAGTGACCGCGCCGCCGGCGGCGCCGGCTTTGCTCGTGTCGCTGCACGACGTCTCGCCGCTGACCGTCGAGGCCTGCCAGGATGCGGTGACGATGCTCTCCGACCTCGGCGTCGGCCCCGCAGCTCTGACGGTGTTCGTGATTCCGCATCACGACGGGCAGACCACGATCGACACGCACGCGCCGACGGTGAAGTTCCTGCGCGAGCTCGCCGATGCGGGCGCGTGTCTCGCCATGCACGGGCTCACGCATCGCATGCCGGGGCGCGCTTTCTCGCCGGCTGGCATCGTCCGGGCCCACATCTTCGCGCGCGGCCAGGGCGAGCTCTACAAGAGCGACGCTGCGGACGCCCGGCGCCGCCTCGACGAGGGCATGGCGGTGCTGCGCCGGGCTGGGCTGGACGAGGCCACGCGGGCGTTCGTTCCCCCCGCCTGGCAGCTCTCGCGCGCAGCGCGGGAGGTCGTGGAAGGCGCCGGCTTCGATTTCTACGAGCGGTTCGGCGGCATCGTGCAGGACGGCGGCTTGCGCGCGCGCCGGCTGATCGGCTGGGGATCGCTCAACCCGGTGGAAGCGGCGGCGACGGCCATCTGGGCCAGCGCGCAGAGCCGCCGGAGCCCAGCCGACACGCGCCTCGCGATCCATCCCGCCGACATGCGGCGCGCGGGTCAGACGCGGGCGATCCGGCGCGTGCTCCAGCGAATGTTGCCCCGCATGCGCACGGTGAACTACCGCGCGTTTCTCGGCGTGAACTAGATCGAGCGCTCGGGGGCGCGGAGCGAAGGAGCGTCGGCGAGGACGATCTCGCCGGTGATGGTGCGCCGCTTCGGAAGGACGGTGTGCGCGGGCGGCGGCACGACCAAGGTTCCGCGGCGGCCGAACGCGCGCCGCAGCGCCACGCCGACGCCGCCCTGCCACAGCGAGACCCAGCCGACGTAGCCGAAGCCGCACAGGAACAGGCCCAGGAACGGCAACGACAGGTAGTGGCCGTGGTCGATCGCGACGCCGATCGCGACGACGAAGTACGCGGCCATCGCCAGCTCGATGAACGGCGTGATCGACTTCGCCGAGCGGTACTTCTTGCTCCACCAGCTCTGGTCCGATGCGCCGATGCCGTGCTTGGGCGTGCGCACGAACTCCGTCTCCTTGCCGGCCAGCGCCTCGAGCACGGCGCGCGTCTGGTTCACGCACAGGCCGATGCCGATCGACAGCACCAGCGGCAAGCGCGTCAGCACGTGCCACTGGAAGCCGGGCTTCGCGCTCGGATCACGCAGCAACGCGATCTCGCGCTGCGACGCCATGTAGAACGACGCGATCGACAGCGTCGTCCCGAAGAACAGCGGCAGATCGATCATCAGCACCTCGCGCCAGCCGTGGTGCGTGCGCAGCGCCAGGTTGGGCAGCAGCAGGATCGACAGCACCAGCAGCAGCGGGTACGCGAGGTTGTTGGTGAGGTGGAAGAACGCCTCCGACTTCTGCTCGAAGGTCGCGCCCGAACGGAAGATCGTTCCGAGCAGTTTCTTCGCCACCTGCACCGAGCCCTTGGCCCAGCGGAACTGCTGCGACTTGAACGCCGACATCTCGACGGGCAGCTCGGCGGGCGCCGCGATCTCGGGCAGGTAGACGAACTTCCAGCCGCGCAGCTGCGCCCGGTACGAAAGGTCCATATCCTCTGTCAATGTATCGTGCTGCCAGTCGCCCGCGTCGGCGATGGCGCTGCGGCGCCACATGCCCGCGGTGCCGTTGAAGTTGAAGAAGCGGCCCGACCAGTTGCGGCCCGCGTGCTCCATGATGAAGTGGCCGTCGAGCATCAGCGCCTGCACCTCGGTGAGCGCCGAGTAGTTGCGGTTGACGTGCTCCCAGCGGCACTGCACGACGGCGACCTTCGGATCGCTGAAGTGGTCGATGCACCGTTCGAGGATGTCCGGCGTCGGCAGAAAATCCGCGTCGAAGATCAGGATGAACTCGCCCTTCGCGGTCTGGAGGCCGTTGTGCAGCGCGCCCGCCTTGAAGCCCGTGCGGTCGGTGCGGTGGATGTACTCGATGTCCAGCTCGGGCAGGCGCGCGGCGAGCTCGGCGATCTTGCGCTTGCAGATCTCCTGCGTCTCGTCGGTGCTGTCGTCCAGCACCTGGATCTGGAAGCGATCGCGCGGGTAGCGAATACCGGCGACGGCGTCGAGCAACCGTTCGACGACGTACATCTCGTTGAACAGCGGCAGCTGCACGGTGACCACGGGCAGCTCCGAGAAGCGACCGGCTGGCCGCGGCCGCCGGTGCTTGTTCCGGTAGTACATCGAGACGAGGGCCGTGCGGTGCAGCCCGTAAACCGCCAGAACGATCAGGACTGCGAGGTAAGTCCCGATGACCAGACCGGAAATCGACATGCGGGCCATCCTAGAGGCCCAATTGTCACGGAATTGTAATTCCTTGTTTTTCTTTGTGCGCAGATGTAGGTGCGCGTCGAAAGTGCGCGTGGGGAGTCGGCGAGCTTTGCTCGCCGCGTACCATCGCGGGAGGGTTCGGGAACCCTTTGAGGGTTCCCGATTCAAATCGTCGGGCTGATCCGCTCAGTACAAATACATCAAACGCACGCGGGCGCTGAACATGTCGTCGTCGTACGGGGACATGGTGCTGAACGCGGGAAGGAAGTGGCTCTTCGCGTACGCGCCGACGACCTTCACGAACAGCTGGTGGTGAACCAGGTACTGCAGGGCGACGAAGAACTGCGTGTTGCTCACCTGGTCGTACTGCATGGTGACGTCGTTGCGGTGCAGGTTGGTGAACTTCGTGTAGTTCGCACCGCCGCCGATCAGCATGTCGTTGATGAACGGACGGATGTTGACGAAGCCGCCGTAGCTCCAGGTGTCGCCCGACTGACCAGTGTCGGGCAGGTACGAGCCGTCCTGCTGGCGCGTGAGCGGCGTGAACACGTCGGTGATCGCGCGGCCGATGTTCGGGCCGAACTCGATGTAGGGCGCGAGCACGAACTGGATCGAACCGGCGAAGCCCCGCTCGCGATAGTCGTTGTGCAACATCGGCGCAGGATCGACCGGGAAGCGCCACTTGTACTCGCCACCGGCGCGGAACTTCACGTAGCCGAGGTCGTAGATGAGCGCGCCGCGCCCGCCGAGCACGTTGCTGGAGCCGTCATTGCCCCACTGCCCGAGAACCTCGAGTCGCATCGGGCGCAAGATCGCCGCCAGGAAATCGCCACCGGACACGAAGCCGCCCGGGTAGAGATGCAGCGCGAGGTTGGCCGGACCAACCGGACGGTAAAG
>DATMZL010000905.1:0-2195 GCA_035607075.1 Polyangia bacterium | reverse complement strand
CGATCATCTGTTCGGCCGTCAGCGTGGTCTTCTGGTGTGCGACGTCTTCCGGCGGCTGGGCCGGCAGGCCCTCTTTGATCCGCTGGTTGGTGATCGTCTTGGCCAGGTCGTCGGGGGACGGCGGCGCGGTCGCCTGCTCGGCGGCGTACACCACGCCGGCGAGGCCCAGCGTCGCCAGCGCGCCGCGCAGGATCCAGACGGTGCGTCTGGTTCGCTTCGCCCTCATGCAACGTTGCATCGGCGGGCCGCCGTGCAAGTTGAGAATACGAGAAGTCGAGACGTCGACGAGGAAGTCGCGTCTATGACGCCACGAAAATGACGTCGCCGCGATCGCGGCCGAGCTACCGCATGTGGCTGCTCTTCGCGCCCGCCGCCGGCAAGTAGCAGCTGTTCGCGTAGTCGATCACCATGCGGTCCGTGTTGAACCGCCAGCCCAGCGTGCGGATCGTTCGCTTCATGCGTTCGATCCAGCCGCGCGGAAGGCCGTGGTCGTCGCGGTCGTAGTAGAGCGGGACGATCTGGTTTTCGATCGTGTCGTAGAGCGAGCTCGCGTCGCGCCGATCCTGCTCCTCGACGTTGACGTGCGTGATGCCGTCACCGATCGCGAAGCCGTTGAGGCCGTCGTACGCCTCGGCCCACCACCCGTCCAGCACCGAGAAGTTGAGGCCGCCGTTCAGCAGCACCTTCTGGCCGCTGGTGCCGCTGGCCTCCTGCGGGCGGCGCGGGTTGTTCAGCCACACGTCGACGCCCTGGACCAGGTGGCGGCCGACGTTGATGTCGTAGTCCTCGACGAACACGACGCGGTTCTTCAGGTCGCTGTCGAACGCCGCCTCGTGCACCTGGCGCAGCACCTCCTGGCCGGGGCGGTCCGCCGGATGGGCCTTGCCCGAGAACACGATCTGCACCGGCCGCGACGCGTTCGTGATCAGCCGCTTGAGGCGCGCGACATCGTTGAAGAGCAGGCTGGCGCGCTTGTAGGTCGCGAACCGGCGCGCGAACCCGATCGTCAGCGCCTCGGGATCCAGCGCCTCGTTCGCCGCCGCCACCAGATCTTCCGGGTACTCGTTGCGCCGCCGCTGCTCGGTGATGCGCCGGCGGACGAAGCGAACCAGCGCCGCCTTGAGCACGCGGTGCGTTTCCCACAGCTCCGCGTCCGGCACGTTGTCGACGCGCGCCCACATGCGCGGATCGGCAAGGTGCTCGCGCCAGTCGGCGCCCATGTACTTCGCGTAGACATCCTGCATCGCGGGCGCGAGCCAGGTGCGGACGTGCACGCCGTTGGTGATGTGCCCGACCGGGACCTCGTCTTCACGGTGATGGGGCCACAGCACCTGCCACGACTTGCGCGTGATCCGTCCATGCAGCGCCGAGACGCCGTTCGCGTAGCGCGACATCTTGAACGCCAGCACGGTCATGCACAGCGCCTCGCGATGGTCCTCGGGGCGGATGCGCCCGAGGCCCAGGAATTCGTGTTGCGCCAGGCCCAGCGATCGGCGCAGCGGTTCCAGGTGATCGTCGACAAGCTCGGGCGGAAAGCGATCGTGCCCGGCGTCGACAGGGGTGTGGGTGGTGAACACCGTGCCCTGGGCGACCTCCTGCGCGCACGTCCGGAAGTCGGCGCCCGTCAGCTCCATCAGCAAGCGCGTGTACTCCAGCGTCGCGAACGCGCTGTGGCCCTCGTTCAGGTGCAGCCCGCCCCAGTGGATGCCGGCGGCGCGCAGCGCGCGGACGCCACCCACGCCCAGCAGCAGCTCCTGCCGGATGCGGATGCGCTGGTCGCCGAAGTAGAGGCGGGCGGCCAGCTGGCGGTTCTCCTCGGAGTTGCCGTCGACGTCGGTGTCGAGCAGGAACAGCTTGTTGCGCCCGACCGCGATCTCCCAGACCTGCGCGCGCAGCGTCTCGCGCGAGAGCGGGACCTCGATGACGATCGGCTGGCCGGCCGGAGTCAGCGCCGGCTGCGCGGGCAGCATCTCGACGGGCGAGCGCACGTACTCGGCGTGCTGCCAGCCGTCCCGGCCGATGCGTTGCCGGAAATACGACTCCCGGTAGAACAGGCCCACCGCCACCAGCGGCAGCCCCAGGTCCGAGGCGCTCTTGAGGTGATCGCCAGCGAGCACGCCGAGGCCCCCCGAGTAGATGGGGAGGGATTCGTGGATGCCGAACTCCGCCGAGAAATACGCGACCGGGCGGACGCG
>DATMZL010001321.1:0-4213 GCA_035607075.1 Polyangia bacterium | reverse complement strand
TACCGCCTCTGCCTGCCGCCGCGCCCGCGGCGCCCGTCGCGCCGCCCCCGGTTCCCGCATCGCCCGCTGGCGACGATCCCGCCGCGCCCGACGTCCCGGCGGTCGCGTTGTTGCCCCCGCTGCCGGTCGTGCCCGTCCCGGCCGCGCCGGTCACGCCGGCCGCGCCCATCGCGCCGCCATTTCCGGCGTTGCCGTTGTCGCCGGCGGCGCCCGACGGTTCGACAGGCTCGCCCGTCGCACACCCGATCGCCAGAATGGAAACTGCCAGTATGGAAAAGACGGTGCTGCTCGCGTGGCGCCGGGGGCCAAGGCTCATGACACGCTGCCTCCTGGTGGCTGTTCATGCTTGATGCCGCCAGGTGCCCGGCTCGATCACGAGATCTTCGTCAGACCGTCGGTGCCTTCTCGCAGGACGCCTCGATCCCCTTCCCCACCTGCTCCACGACGCCGCGAAACCAGGCGTGCGCAGGCGACGCCGCTGTTCTTTCGTGCCAGACCATGTGGACGGTCGCGCCCGGGACCTGAAGCGGCATCTTTAGAAGCTGCAGGCGCAACGCCTTGGCCGCTGGCTCGGCGACGATCTGGCTGAGGGCGGCGACGTAGTCCGTCGCCGCAATGATCGGCGGCACCAGCAAGAAATGCGACACGCGCAGCGCCACGTGCCGTTCGAGCCCGCGCTGGGACAGCAGATCGTCGACGACGCCGCGGGCGTTCGGTTCGTGCGACACGAGCACGTGCTCCAGCTTCGTGTAGGCGGCGAGCGTGATCTTCTTGCGGACGATCGGATGCCCCCGGCGCGCGACGAAGACGAAGCGATCCTCGAACAGCGGCAGCGCGTGGTGCGCCGCGGGCAGCCCACGGTTGAAGCCGAGCACGAGATCCGCTTCGCCGCGCGCGAGCTCGGACGGAACGACGTGCTCCTGCCAGGCGCGAATCTGCAGATGGATGCGCGGCGCCTCGCGCTGGATGCGCGCGAGCAGCCGCGGCAGCAGGGCGAAGGCGACGAAGTCGTTCGTCATGATCGTGAAGCCGCGCGCGGCCGACGCCGGATCGAAGCCCACCACGGGGTCCAGCCCCTGCTCGAGCGCGAGCAGCGCCGCGCGCAGCGGCGCCGCCAGGCCGAGGGCGCGTTCGGTCGGCTCCATCCCGCTGCCCTTGCGCACGAGCAGCGGATCCCCGAAGTGCGCGCGCAGTTGCGCCAGCGCGTTGCTCACGGCGGGCTGCGAGAGCCCGATGCGCGCGCCCGCCCGACTGACGCTGCGCTCGGCCAGCAGCGCGTCCAGCACCGGCAGCAAATTCAGGTTCAAGGACGCAATATTCATGAATCAAATATAGCTCATCTCAACCATCCATTTGTCAGATGTTCGTGCGGTGCTCATCATGGGCGGTGAAAGGAGCTTCCACATGAACACCGCCAACGAAACCGCCCCCACCTCCCGCTTCACGCCGGCCGCCACGCCGGCCCAGACAGCGACCTGGGACATCGACACGTCCCACGCGAACGCCGGCTTCCGCGTCCGCCACCTGATGGTCTCGCACGTGCGCGGCCACCTCGGCCCCGTCACCGGGACCGTGCTCATCGACGAGCAGGATCCGTCCCGTTCGCGCATCGACGTCAGCGTCGACGCCCGCGGCATCGATTCGCGCGAGCCGAAGCGGGACGAGCACCTGCGCAGCCCCGACTTTCTGGACGTCGCCAACTTCCCGACGGTGACGTTCCGGTCGACGCGCGTCGAGGCGCCGTCGGGCGCGGCCGGGGATCTTCGCGTCACGGGCGATCTCACGATCCGTGGCGTCACGCGCCCGGTGACCCTGGACGTCGAGGCGCTGCCGCCCGCGATCCAGGACCCGTGGGGGAACCGCCGCCGCGGCGTCAGCGCGCGCGCCCGCATCAACCGCAAGGACTGGGGCCTCAAATGGAACCTCGCAATCGAGGCGGGCGGCGTCGCCGTCGGCGACGAGGTCGCGATCGAGATCGACGCGGAGATCGTCGCGCGCAAGGCGTGATCGAGGACGGCGCGTGGTGGCATTATTGTCCCCATGCGCAGTCCTAGCGTTCGCTTTGCTTTGCTCGTCGCGCCGATCCTCGCGTGCTCCTGCTGGTCCGCCGGCAACCGTTTCGGTACGCCGGCGGGGACCGGCGGGAGCGACGGGACCGGAGGCAGCCCGCCCAAGAAGCCGCCGGTCGGCCACGTCACCAGCTGCTCGAACACCGACGTGCCGCTCCCGGCGCTCGCCGATCTCCCGAAGATCGACGCGTTACCCGATCCGTTCCAGTCGCTGGACGGCACGGCGATCACCACGAAGGACCAGTGGTCGACCTGCCGGCGCGCCGAGATCGCCGCGCAAGCCGCCGCCTACGAGCTGGGCGACAAGCCGGACAAACCGGCGTCCGTGACCGGTGCGTTCGACGCCGGCACGCTGACCGTCACCGCGTCCGACGGCACGAAGTCGATCTCGTTCACCGCCGCGGTCACGTTTCCCACGAACGGCGCCGCCGGGCCGTACCCCGCGATGATCGGCGTCGGCGGGATCTCGATCGGCGCGGCGACGCTGAACCAGATGGGCGTCGCCACGATCGTGTTCGACAACAACGCCGTGGCCGCGCAGGACGGCGGTCAGTCGCGCGGCGTGGGCGCGTTCTACGATCTCTACGGCAGCACCCACTCGGCCGGCGCGATGATGGCGTGGGCGTGGGGCGTGAGTCGCCTGATCGACGCGCTCGAGACGACGTCGGCCGCCCAGATCGATACCACGCGCCTGGGCGTCACCGGCTGCTCGCGCAACGGCAAGGGCGCGCTGATCGTCGGGGCCCTCGACGAACGCATCGTGCTGACCATCCCGCAGGAGTCGGGGTCGGGCGGTTCAGCCAGCTGGCGCATCTCCGACGCGCAGGACCCGTCGGGGACGATGGTGCAGCAGCTGCACGAGATCACCGGCGAGAACGTCTGGTTCCGCAGCTCGTTCTCGCAGTTCGACTACGCCGCCAAGCAGCTGCCGTTCGACCACCACACGATCGAAGGGCTGGTCGCGCCGCGCGCGCTGCTGATCATCGAGAACACGTCGCAGGTCTGGCTGGGCAACATCAGCACCTACAGCGATTCGGTGGCCGCGCACGCCATCTGGGAGGGGCTGGGCATTCCCGACCACATGGGCGTGTCGCAGATCGGCGACCACATGCATTGCCAGTGGCTCGGATCGCAGCAGGCCGAGGTGACCGCCTACGTGCAAAAGTTCCTGATCGGCGGCGGCACCGCCAGCACCGTCGTGATGAAGACCGACGGCGGCTTTGCGTACGACAAGGCGACCTGGCAGCCCTGGACCGTGCCAACCCTGAACTAGAAGAGGACGCCCAGCTCGAGATGTCGCGCCGAAGGCGCGATTTTTCGCAAACTCGCGCGGCGTCACGAACGCAATTGCTTCGCGCGCGCGCGGCGATTCGAAGTTACCGGCGCACGACGTTCGTGCTCAGTTGCGGCTGGCCGGCCAACGTCTGGAACACGACGCAGTAGCGCTCGGTCAGCTTCAGCAGCTTGTCCAGCTTCTCCTGAGGCGCGTCCGTGTCCACGTCGAGGACGAGGCGGATCGCCCGGAAGCCGACGGGCGCCTCGCGGTCGACGCCCAGCGTGCCGCGGAAGTCGAGGTCGCCCTCGGCGCGCACCGCGGCGGCGCGCAGCGGAATCTCCAGCGCGGTCGCGACCGCCTTCAGCGTCACGCCCGCGCACGCCACCAGCGCCTCCAGCAGCATGTCGCCCGAGCAGATCTCCGCGCCCGTCCCGCCCGTGGCCGGGTGCAGCCCGGCGGTCGTCAGCGCCTTGCCCGTCTCGACCTTGCACGCGACCAGCGCGTCGTCGACCGAGCCCTGCGCCTTCAACGTCACCAGCGCGGCGGCCGGATCCTGCTTGTAGCGTTCCTTGAGCGGCGCCTGCAGCGCGCGAAGAGCGTTCGCATCCATCGTCGTTCCTCCGTCGGCGCTACGTTGCCACAAGATCGCGCGCGGGCGACGCGGAACCTGCCGCAGGCGTCGGTGTCCCTCGCTTGCAGGAGGCTCGCATGAGGATCGCGGCCATCGCGGCGTCGGTCTGGCTCTGCGCCTCGCTTGACGCGAACACGATCCGCCGCGTCTTCCGGCGGCACACGGCGCAGATCAAGTATTGCTACGAGCAGCAGCTCGAGAAAAACCACGCGCTGCGGGGGCGGCTGGTCGTGAAGG
>DATMZL010001303.1:0-5449 GCA_035607075.1 Polyangia bacterium | reverse complement strand
ACAGCGCCCCACACGCCGCTGACGCCCGTTCGACCGTCGTCGACCACGCGCAGCGCGAGCAGCATCAGCTTCGCGCCCAGCGACACGACCAGCAGCGCGAGCCACCATCCAAACACTCTGGTGTATGATTTCACTGCGGTTGACGACGTTATTCCGGGAGGTTGCCATGACTGGCCTTGCTTGTCGCATGAGCGTTCTCGCAAGCGCCCTGCTCGTCGTCGCTGCCTCGCGCAGCGCCTGGGCCAGCGACCCCGTCGGCGTGTACGTCGCCGCGGCGCGCGTCGACACGATGCCCGACGACGCCACCGCGACGACAGTGGCGATCCACGGCGCGTTCATCCTGCTCAAGTCCGACGGGAGCTGGATGCCCCCGCAGTGCGGTTACATGTACTTCAAGTGCCCGACGGGCAGCGAGGACATGTGCCGGATGCAGTGGCAGGACATCCGCAAGGACGGTACGTCGAAGAACCTCTGCGCCGGCTTCGGAACGCTGAACATGGTGACGACCGCGACGATCCGGTCCGAGGGAACGCCGCTCGCGGCGCCCGATGACTGGGATCTCGGCCTGGGCGTGACGAGACAAGGCACGAGCATCGGCGGTCAGTGTCAGCCAGCGAAGGCGCTGGCGTGCGCGCAACCGACCGCGACCGGCACCGGCGGCGCTGGCGGAACTGGTTCGGGACCGGGCGGCGCGGACGGCGCAGGGGGCACACCGGGCTCCGGCGGCGCGGTAGCAACCGGCGGCACGACGGGTGCCGCAGGCACGACCGGCGCTGCAGGCACGACCGGCGCTGCAGGCACGACCGGCGCCGCGGGCACGACCGGCGCTGCCGGCACGACGGGAAGCGCGGGCACGACCGGACACGCGGGCACGACCGGAGGCGGCGTGAAGTCCGGCGGCGGCTGGTGCGCCATCGGCGCGGACGCGCCGACGAGCGCCCCCGCGATCCCGATCGTTGCCATGCTTGCCGGGGCGGTGCTGCTGCGCCGTCGACCGCGAAGTCGCCGCCGACAATGACCGCAGTCGCGCTGCCTGCGGCCCACCGCGCCTGGGACCCGCCCGTGCTCGCGGCGGCGCTGCTTCACGGCGCTGGCGCCGCCGCGCTGCTCGCCCTCGCGGCTGACAGCGGGCCTCTCGCCCGCACGCTGATCGCGCTCGCGCTCGGCGTCGCGATGAACTGGGGCGCGAACACCGTCTCGCACATTCATCTGCACCGCCCGCTGTTCGCCAGCCCGATCGCCAATCGGCTGTTCTCCACCTACCTCACCGTGCTGCTCGCGGTTCCGCAGCGCTGGTGGAAGCTGCGCCACCTGCGGCACCACGGCCTCGTCGAGCCCGGCCGCGCGATGCGCCTCGGCGTCGAAGGAATCGCCGAGATCGGCTTACTCGTCGCCGCCTTCGCGTTGCTCGTCGCCACCGCGCCGACGTTGCTGGCCGTCGTGTTGCCCGCGCTGGCGGTCGGCTTCGGCCTGTGCGCGCTGCAGGGGCACGCCGAGCACGCGCGCGCCGCCGCCGGCGTCGACTACCACGGGCGCCTCTACAACCGCTTCTGGTTCAACGACGGCTTCCACGCCGCGCATCACCGCGCCCCGGGCGCGGACTGGCGCGCGCTTGCGGCCGACGGGCGCGCCGACGACGAGATCAGTCGTTTGCCGCCCGCGCTGCGCTGGGCCGAGGCGCTGCCGGCGTTCCTGAACCGCGTCTCGGCGGCGGGGCTCGACTGGCTCGAGCGGGTCACGCAAGACGTCGCCGTGATCCGCCGCCACCTCCTGCGCGCGCACACCGCGGCGTTCACGGCGTTGCTGTCGCCCGCCGAGCGGCAGCGGATCCGCGCGGTGACCGTGATCGGGGGCGGTCTGTTCCCACGCACGGCACTGGTGCTGGGTCCGCTGCTCCCGAACGCGCGCTTCACCATCGTGGATCGCGCCGCGGCCCACGTCGACTCGGCGCGACGGCAGATCGCCGACGCCGGCCTGTCCGAGCGCGTGACGTTCGAGGTCGGCAGCTTCGCCGCCGATGGTCTCCGCGGCTGCGACCTGCTTGTGTTGCCGCTCGCGTTCCGCGGCGAACGCCTGCGGTTCTACCGGCAGCCCCCTGCCCGCCTGGTGGCGATTCACGACTGGGGCTGGCGCGCGACGACTGCCGCCCGCAGCGCGCGCGTGTCGCTACTGCCCAAGCGACTCAACCTCGTCGCCGGTGGCGCCGAGTGACCGCGAACGCCGGCGCCGACGCAGCGGCCGCGCCGCCCACGACCCCGGGCGCTGCGCCGTCGGCCTGGCGCGATCTCTCGTACGCGTTGATCGCGTTCTGGCCCCAGCTCGCGCTCGCGCCGGCGCTGTTCTTCGTCGGCGTCACGTTCCTCCACGAATCCGCGCACGCGCTGGTCGCGATCGCGCTCGGCGGCAGGGTCACGGAGTTCGCGTTCCTGCCCGGACCGCACAACCTCGGACACGTGCGCTGGGAACCGCCGGCGAACGCGTCCGCCTGGCTCGGCGATCTCGTGAGCATCGCGCCCTACGTGATGTGGTCGCTGCTCGCCGCTGCGACCGCGGCGCTCGCCTGGCTGCGCGGGCCGCTGAACCGCTGGCTCGCGGCGGCGGTCTTCTTCTGGTGCTACTTCGTCCCGCTCGGCGACATCGCCTGGAACCTGTACGGCGGTCAGGGCGATCTCGCCGTCGGCGGACTCGACGGCCTCATCCTGCAGGCGATCGGAACGCCGGCGCTGCTGGCGTCCTTCGCGGTCGGGTATCTCGTGCAACGGCGGCTGTTCGGCCGCCGCGCCGTCCGCGTCCGCGGCTACCTGGCGGGCGCCTTCGTGCTCGGCGCCGCATCGGCCGTCGCCGCCGGCCTCGGCCTGCTCGTGTTCTCCGCACTCAGTTAAGCACAACCGCAGCGTCAGTCGGTGGCGGCGTGCTCGTGGAGGTCGTGGCTCGGCGACTCGGCCTCGCGCTCTTTCTCCGCGCCCGGGATCGGCCGCTCCTGCAGCGCAGCGACCGCCGGACCGTTCAGCACGCGCCCGTGGGGATCGAAGCGGCTGCCGTGGCAGGGGCAGTCCCAGCTCTTCTCGGTCGTGTTCCAGTGGACCAGGCAGCCGAGGTGCGTGCACACGGGCGACAGCGCGCCGAGCTGCCCGTTGGCGTTGCGATAAACGGCCAGGCGCTCGCCGCCGAGCGAAAGCACCTTCCCCTCGCCCGGCGGGATCGCCGCCAGCGCCGCCGCCCCCTCGGCGCCGCGGGTCAACCGGTCCGCCAGCATGTGCTTCGGGTAGTCGAGGTTCTGCGCCAGCACCGCGCCCGCCGACGCGAACGGCTTCAGGCGCGTCGCGTCCAGCAGCTCTCGCAACGGATTGCCCATCCCGCAGATCTCGTCCGCGACGACCATCGCGGCCAGCGTGCCCTGCGTGATGCCGTTACCGCCGTAGCCCGTCGCGACGTAGACGTCGTAGGAGAGCGAATTCCGCCCGACGTACGGCAGACCGTCCGCCGACGCGACGATCTGCCCCGACCACCGAAAGTCCGTGGCGGCGACATCGCGCGCGAAGCGGACACGGACGTAAGCCTCCAGGCGCTCGAACGGCGCCGTCGTGTCGTCCGCGTCGCCGACCTTGTGATCCTCACCGCCCACCAGCAGATACCGCCGGCCTCCGATCACCTGCGGGCGGATGTAGTGGTACGGATCGGCCATGTCCCAGTAGAGGCCGTCGCCGACGCCGGCATCGCCCGCCAGGTCGACGCCGACGACGTACGTCCGGTACGCCGCCAGCTTCGCGTGCAGCAGGAAGCGGTTCACGATCGGGACGTGCGCCGCGACGATCACGTCGCGCGCGGTGACGACGCCGCGATCGCTGATCACACGGCATGGTTCGCCCTCGTCGATCGCGACGACCTGCGTGTCTTCGAAGATCTGGCCGTGCATCGCGACGAACGCGCGCTCCAGCCCCTGCAGATAATGGCGCGGATGAATCGTCGCCTGGTTCTCGAAGCGCAAGGCGCCTGCGATGGAGAACGGCAGCGGCGCCCGATCCAGCAGCATCGCACCGACGCCCAGCCGGTGTGCGGCGACCGCCTCGCGTTCCAGCGCGGCGCGCTCGGCGTTCGTCTCGGCGAACATGAACCCGGGGACGCGCGTGAAGTCGCAGGCGATCGCGCATTCGTCGGCGAACCCCGCGATCCGCTCGATGGCGTCGCGCTGGCCCATCGCCGCCAGCCGCGCTCCGTCGGCGCCGAAGCGCGACAGCAGCGTGTGATACGGCACGTCGAGCACTTCCGTGAGATGCGCCGTGGTCTTGCCTGTCTCACCCTTGCCGATCCGGCGCGCCTCGATGACCGCGACGCGGCGGCCCGCCCGCGCGAGCAGCAGCGCTGCCGTGATTCCGGTGATGCCTCCGCCGACGATCGCGACGTCCACCGCGACGTTGCCGGCGAGCGGCGCGTAGGGCGGTGCCGGCGTCGCCTCGGACCAGACGGAGTTGGTGTAGTTCGGCATCGGACCTCGACCTCCCCTTGCTCCCGTTGGCGGAGCGACTGAGCACAAGCTAAGGCGCGCGCTGTGCTTGTCGACGGCGGTTCGAGTGCGCAGATGAGACGAGGAGTCGCCTCATGGCGGTCGCTGCGCTCATCATTATCGGTCTCCTCCTGATCAGCAGTACGCTGATCGCGTCGTTGTTGCTCCAGCGTCGGGCCGACCGATTCGGCGGTTTCTCCGAGGACGAGTACGCCGAACGCCTGAGACAAGGTCTGCGCACACGGTTGAGCCACGAGCTCCGCACGCCGCTGAATTCGATCATCTCGCTGTCACAGCTCATGATCGAGGATGAGAACGCCCAGCTGTCCCCCGAGCAGCGCCGTTACGTCGAGGTGATCGGGCGCAATGGCCGCAGCCTGCTCGCGCTGGTCGACAACCTGGCTGAAGGGCGCATGCCGTCTTCCGCGACGGCCGAGGCCGCGACGGCGACAGCGCCGGTGCCGGAGCGCAGCGCGCCCGAGGCGACCGACAGGTTAACGACGAGCGGCTCGTTCGCTTTCGAACCGCCCCGCGAGAACGGTCCGGTCCTGCTGATCGAAGACGACGCCGTCGAGCGCCAGCGCGTCGGCAGCTTCATAGAAGCAGCCGGGTATGACGTGACGCGCGCGGCCTCCGGGGAAGAGGGGCTCGCGCTGCTGCGACGCGGTTCATTCGCCGCTGTCGTGCTCGACCTGGTCATGCCCGAGATGACCGGACTCGACGTGCTGCGCGCTGCGCGAACCGAGGAACGGTTGGCCGACGTCCGTTTCATCGTGCTGTCGGCGCTGTACATGACCAAGAACGAACGGCAGGTGCTGGGCCCTAGGGTCGCGGACGTCGTACGCAAGGGGGAGACGATGCCGCGCGCGCTCACGATCGCCCTTCACCGCGCCGTCAAACCGGCGCCCGCGCAGGAGCACGTGCACCACGGCGACGGCGGACGCC
>DATMZL010001270.1:0-2820 GCA_035607075.1 Polyangia bacterium | reverse complement strand
GTCCTCCGCGTCGCGGAACGTCCCTTCCTTGCCGTTCAGGCCTTTCTGGCCGGTGGCCCACTGGGTCGCGCCGGCGGTCTCGCCGACCAGCACGTTGGCCAGGAAGTAACGCCGGCCCTTGAAGTGCACCACGCCGCGCGCGACAAGATCGTAGAGGGCGGTGTCACCGACCGCGCTGCCGGAGATCGAGAAGTCGTGATGGAAGAAGAGCCGCACCTCGCGCGCCGCCGGCCGCAGGTTGTGGACGACGATCTCACGCACGTACAGCGCCTCGTGAAAATCGACCGCGTCCGTCGAGACAAGCGCGATCCCCAGCTGGTCGTTGCGGGCTTCGACGCGCCCGACGAGGCTGTCCGGTTCGTAGCCGATCGCGATCGACCACCCCTGCGCGCGTTCCACCCAGCGGAATTGTCCGTCGACCTGGACGCCGAAGCGCGAGACCGCGCCGCCCAGGTGGTTCTCGGCGCCGACGTGCGGGTAGTAGAAATCGCGCAGCCGGTAGTCGGCGTCGAACGACACCAGGAGCCGGGTGTTGCCGAGAATCAGCTCACGGGGCATTGGCCGTCACCGTGAACGCGTCGAAGTCGGCGTAGTTGTCGGCCGTCGCCCCGCGTTTGACAGCGAAGAGACCGATCGTCGCGCCCGACCATTCTTGCAAGCGCCAGCTGAGGTCGACCTGACCGCCGAGACCGACGCTGATTGGCGCGCCCACGGCCTGCCACGTGCAGCCGTCGGCGCTGAACGAGAACGCCGCGTTCTCGTTTCCGTCGAAGCTGATCTTCAGACGCACCGGCGCACCCGATGTCGAATCGACGGGCACGGCGGCGACGGTGGTGCGCGTCGCCCCTGCCCCGTCCGTACGGCTCGCGGCGTTCGTGAACGTCGCCAGCTCGATCACGGGGCCGGTGTCTGTTCGGGTCAGCGCGAACGTCACGTTGAACGCGAGCGTCGCGTGCAAGATCAGCCCGGCGGCCTCCGCGCCGTCCGCCGCGTCGAACGAGACCGCGGTCTCTGCGTCGAAGCGCTTCAGATCGATTCGCTGCAGCGGGATGCCCTGGTAGGCGGCGGCGCCGTTGACGTCGCCGTCGCGCGTCTTGATGCGCAAGAAGCCGGGACGCTCCGAAAGTGACCAGCTGGCGCCCGACGCGTCCGGCGCGGTGTGGAAGAACCACTGCGGCCCGAGCGCCGTCGACGAGAAATCGTCGCTGCGGCGGATCTCGTAAGGCGTGAAGGGCAGGTCCGGTCCGTCGTTGGTGAGGCTCGGCTTCTTGCCGTTCTTCGGGCGCCACCACCCGTCGTCCGTCCACATCACCGGCTCGAGGCACATATTCCGCGCCAGCGTGCCGTAGTTGTTCTCCCAGGTGTGGAACGTGACGAACCATTCGCCGTTCTGCGTTTCAATGACCTCGGGGTGCTGGGGCCCTTCGAACGGATGGTCGGGGTCGGTGCCGTTGTTCAGGTTCTGCAGCACGGGATTGGCCGGATCGGGATACCAGGGCCCGGCCAGCGTCGTCGAGCGCGCCGAGTTGATGATTCCGTTCGCGCCCCGTTCGGTGCCGTTGCTGGACCAGGTCACGTAGTAGGTGGACCCGCGCTTGAACAGCTCCGGGCCCTCGTTCCATCCCGCGTAGCTGGACACCATCGGATTGATGACGGTCTTTCCGTCCGCGCTGAGCTCGGCGATCTTGCCGTTGCTGCTGACCAGATACACGCGCCCGTCGTCGTCGACGAACACACCCGGATCGTAGCCGTCCGTCACGAGCCCGCCGGGGACTGCGGCGTACGGCCCTTCGGGCGTCGCGGATTCGAACACCAGGAACCCGTTCGTCCCGTTCCAGGTCGCGTAGATCATGAACATGCTGGTGTTCGGGTTGTAGACGATCTCCGAACCCCAGATGCCGCTCGCCACCTCGCCGGCGGCGATCGACGGGAAGGACGAGAAGCCGTTTCCGACGTACTCCCAGTGAACGAGATCCTTGGAGTGCGCCACGGCCAATCCGGGCTGCCAGCCGAACGTCGAGCGCACCGAGTAGTAATCCTCGCCGAAACGCAGCACGCCCGGGTCGCTCCAGTCGCCTTTGATCACCGGGTTCGTGTATTGCCAGGCGCCGGCTGCGCCGCCGGTCCCGCCGGATCCGCCCGTGCCACCGCCGGTTCCCGTGGTTCCGCAAGCGACCTTGGCGGCTGGAGAGCCGCCGCAACCGGCAACGGCCAGCGCGTGGCAACACATCGCGACGGCGAGACCGCGTGTCCACGTGAAGCGCATGAAGCGAGACGTTACCTGGTGGCCGGCGCTCTTCAAAATGTCGCGGCGGGCGCGAACTGATCGACGAATCGGCAGCGGCTCGAAGAAAATTTTTCTTAATCAGAGCGACGAGCGCGCCGCATGGACAGGCACGATGCCAAGACGCGCGCTAATCGCTTTCTGCCTGTTCGCCTCGTGCACGACCGCAACCATCGATACCGGCAGCGGAACGAGCGGGACGAGCGGCAGCGGCGGACCGGGCGGCGGCGCTGCCGCGGGAACCTCGGGGAGCGCCGGCGCAGCGGGTACCAGCGCCGCTCCGGCAGGAACCTCGGGCAGCGCTGGTGCGGCGGGTGCCGCTGGCGCGGCGGCGGGAACGTCCGGGAACGGCGGGACCGGCGGCGGGCCGGCCGGCGGGACCGGCGGCGCGGCCGGTGGACGGGGCGGCACCAGCGCGGCCGGCACCACGGGCGCGAGCGGACGCGGCGGCGGCACGGGCGCGGCCGGCACCACGGGCGCGGGCGGACGCGGCGGCGGCACGGGCGCGGCCGGCACCACGGGCGCGGGCGGACGCG
>DATMZL010001611.1:0-2308 GCA_035607075.1 Polyangia bacterium | reverse complement strand
CCTCCGGGCTGACGTGAGGCGCGGCGATCCCGATCAGGCCGTTGCCATCCTTCGCCTTCGCCGCCTTCGCTTTCGCCGTTACGTTCGCCTCCGCTTTCGCCGTCACGCCGAGCCGCGGACCGGCCGACTGGCCTTCGAAGTACCCGCGGAGCGTGTTCTTCAACGCGGGGACCTTCGCCGGATAGCCGCTGCCCGCATGCGCCGAGACGCGTTCGCCCGCCGCCGCGAACTCCCGCTCGCGCGCGCCGCGCAGCTCCGCGAATCGATCGTCATCAAGGAAGCCGGCGTCGTGCAGCGATGCGATCAGGCGGCGCGCCGCCTCGGCGACGGCGACCTGCCCGCTGAGGCGCGCCAGCGTCGCGCCGAGATCGCGTTCGTCCTGCTCGCCGTCGAAGCAACCGAGGCAGCGCGCGAGCAGCGGCGGGATCAGCAGCGTCACCTCCGAGTAGCGGAAGGGATCGCGGATGATCAACCCCGGCTGCTCAGGCAGCGGCGAGGGCATGATGTCGAGATCAGCGCGCAGGCGCGGCAGGGGGGCTGCCATCGCTCAGTCTTAGCCGATTTTTACTGCGTCACACCCGGACACTGCGGGTTCGTCCGACCGGGAGTGCCGAAATTCGGCCCCGTCGGCTCGTACGCATCACCGACCATCGTGTTGCGGGCGAAGCACCAGTAGGTCATCGACGAGTCATTGTCGGCCGCATTGTAGTGGCGCGGGTCGAGACTCAACGACCGGCCGCCCATCATGGAGACCGTGGACGGGTAGGCGAAATCGTCGATAAGCGTTCCGTTACAGGAGATCGCGGCCCTTTCGCCGGCGTCGTTGTCGAACTTGACCGCGCCCCCGTAGACGTAGTCCGGCGTGAACGCCGTACCGCCGGGCCCACCAGGCGTCGCGGACACCGCCAACGTCTTGAAGGTCATCGGCGGAAGGACCAGGTTCGTGCTGATCACGGGGCCGGTCAGCGACGAGTCGAGGACCTGGCAGCCCATGAGATCGTACGTGACGGTCGTGCTCGGGTTGTAGACCTCGAACCACTCGCCGTAGTCGTCGGCGATCGTGGCGCTGTTGTGCATGAGCTCGGTGATGACGATCTGACCGAGCGCGTTCGGCATCATCGTCGAGCCACCGCCACCGCCGGTCCCGGCGTTGCCGCCGCCCGTGCCGGCAACACCGCCGCCACCCGTGCCGCCGCTGCCGCCCCGTCCACCGGAGCTGCCGCCCGTCCCGGCGACGACGCCGCCAGTGCCGCCGCTGCTTCCACCCGTACCGCCACCACCGCCCCGACCACCCATGCCGGCGCCGCCGCCCGTCCCGCCGCCGCCCGTCCCACCGCGTGCACCGGTGCCAGTGCTTCCGCCCGTGCCGCCTCCGGCACCTCCGCCCGTACCCGCTCCGCCACCGGTGCCGCCCGCGCCGCCTCCACCGTTACCACCAACGACTGAGCCGCCGATCCCACCCGTCCCGGCGCCGCCACTCGTGCCGCCGTCGCCCGTCCCGACGTCTCCGCCGGTACCCGCAAGGCCGCCGCCCTGTCCGGCGGAACCGGAGTCGACGTCGTGAAACTTCGCCCGCTCGCAGCCCACCGTCGCGAACGCCACCAGCCCCGCGAGAACCAGAGAAAATGTACGCATCTCAGAAGCGAACTGCACAGGACACCATGTTGTTGGTTGGCAGACAGGCGACCGCCGGCGGGGCCGCGTGATCGCCCCGCGGCCAGAGCAGCGCGGCCGCCGCGCCCGTGATGAGCGCGGTTGCACCCAGACCGATCGTCACACCGATCGCGACCTTGCGCTGGTTGGCGATGCTCGACTCGTTGTCGCAAACGTGCATCTCGGTCGCGCTGTTGTGACAGATGTCGAGCTGATGCTGCTGATCGCGCCACCACAGCGCCGTCCCGCCCGCGCTGAGCGCGGCAACGACGGCGCCACCTGCGAGCCACAGATGCGCGTGGCTGCGCTCGGTGCCCGCCGTGTCGCGTTCGCCACCAGGCTGCGACACGATCGCGCCCGCCGCGGATCCAGCGCCCGCGCCCGCCCCGTCAGGCGGCGCAGTCGGCGTCGCCGGCGCGAGCGCCAGCTCGATCGTCTTGCGCTCGCCACCGGAGACTTCGACGTCCTCGTCCTTCTCGGTCGGCGCGCAGGTCGCACAGCGCAGCGACATCTGGTGATGTCCGAACGCCAGCAACACCACGCCGTCCGGATCCAGCTCGGCGGGATGACCGTCGACGAACAGCGACGCGGACTCGGGTTTGATCTTCACCATGAACCGCCCGACGAACGTGTGCGCGCGGGCGAGCAGCGCTTC
>DATMZL010000498.1:0-5466 GCA_035607075.1 Polyangia bacterium | reverse complement strand
GCAGCGCGGGCGCGCCGTCGCCCGGTTCGTGCGGCTCGCTCCCCGTCACGGCGGCCAGCTTACTACTGGCTCACCTTGAGCGTGTAGGGGCGGGTGAAGCTGTCCGGGATCACCGTCGAGTTCGCTTCCATCGCGTCGCCGTGCGGGTTCGCGTCGATCAGGATCTTGTACCAGCCGGGGTCCTGAATGTTGATCATGCTGTTGAACGACCCGCCCGCGTTGGGGCCGGTCTTTCCGCCGACGTTCACGTTGCTCGTCAGTGTGTAGACCGTGTAGCGCAGCGTCGTCTTCAGCGGCACGTTCTCCACGCTGAGCATCACCGGACCGGCGGCGAGCTCCACCTTGTACCAGTCCTGAAACTCCGTCGCCGCGATCGTGTAAAAGTTGTAACCCGTGTAGTAGTACGCGGTGACGGGCGTCCCCAGCTGAATCGCGACGGGCGTGTCGGCGGTGTCGTTGGGCTCGTAGGGATCTGCGATCGGCGCGTAGTCGACGCGCAACGTGTACTTGAAGGCCGTGCCGCTGGCACCGCCGTAGCGCGTGACGTCGAGGTAGTACGTTCCGTCGGCGTCGCCGGCCCAATAGAAAAAGATTGCCAGCCCGGCGGTGATGCTTTCGTTCCTCACGATGGGGCCGAAATCGACGCCCGATGTGACGTACGCGCTAACCGCGCCGCCCCCGGCGTCTGGAATGACCGAGCCGCGGAAATATCCGCCCGCCCTATCCCCTGCGGGCACGCGAATCAGGTAGATGTCGTGATCGGGCGTGTTGCCGATGCACCCGACCACGGGTGTGTTGAGCGTATACGGCGTCGCGGTGTTTCGGTCCTCGTTCGGCTCCACCTCGGGAATACCGCACGGCCCGACGACCGCGTCCACGCCAGCGTCCGCGGACGCATCGCTGCCGACGTCGGGCGCGCCTGTTTCGGCGGCGACGTCGACCGGCGCATCCACGCCCCCCTCGGTCGCGACGTCGGCTGGCGCATCCACGCCCGCTTCGCTCGGGACGTCGGCGGGCGCGTCGCCGCCACCGTCGGCCCCGCTGTCGCCCGGAACGCCGCCGTCGGATTCGACGTCAGGACCGCCGTCGTTCCCGGGTGGATTGAAAGGACCGTCGCCCTTGAGCACGCCGCCGTCCGCGTCGACCTCCATCGGCCGCGCGCACACCAGCTCGCCGTTCTTCCCACCGACGATGCAGCGATCGTCGTCGCGGGCGCAGTCCTTGTCCGTCGCGCACGCCTGCCGGCACTTGAAGTCACGCGCGCACACCAACAGGTCGGGACACTGCGAGTTCATGAAGCAGGTGTCGGAGATGCATACGCGGAGACCGGACGCGCCGCCGTCGGTCGTGTCGACGACGCACATCCCGTTGAGGCAGTCTCCATCGGCGCGGCACGCCTCGTGGCACTTGCCGTACGAGCACGACAACGGGTTCAAGCAGTCGCTCATCACCAGGCACATCTTTCCCGGCGCCGGCGCGGCGTGATCGGAGCAGGCGGCGAACGCCACGGTCAGTACGAGAACGGCGGTCCTGAAATTACGCAGAGGGGGGGGCCGAAGACGCATGCGATCCTCGGAAGACAAACGCCCGGGACGTAAACAATTCCAGGCGCCCGGCGTTTTTATCGGGCCCCAGGCCCTTCGACGACGCGTCGTCTCAGTCGACGCCGGCGTCGCTGCCGCCGCCGGTCGTGTCGCCGCTTGCGTCGGAAAGGTCCCGGCACTCGCCCGGCGGGCAGCCGTAGCAGGCCATCATGGTCAGGCCCAGCGACGCAGAGCCGGCGAGACCGAGGAGGACGGCGACGCGCCGGCGCCGCGATGGGCGCGCGTCGCAGTTGGGACACGCCGCCGACGCCGACGGCAGGAAACCTTCGCAGCGAGAACACGAAATAAGCTTGTCCATGCACGCGATCGTAGACGGCCGTCGCGCGCGGGAGCAATTTAAAACGGCATGGCGCTCCGCCGGCTCCAGGTGACGCAAGACACGCCGCTTCACCCGGCCTACGTGGTCTGGGAGCTGACACTCGCCTGCGATCAGCCGTGCACCCACTGCGGCTCGCGCGCCGGCGACGCACGCGCCAACGAGCTGTCCACCGATGCGGCCTTGCAGGTGGTCGGCCAGCTCGCCGCAGCCGGCACGCGCGAGGTCGTGCTGATCGGCGGCGAGGCATACCTGCATCCGGGGTTCCTCGAGATCGTCTCCGCGCTCAGGGGCGCCGGCGTCCGCCCGTCGCTGACCACCGGCGGCCGCGGGATCACGCCCGCGCTCGCCGCGCGCATGAAGGCGGCGGGGCTGCATACGGCGTCGGTCAGCATCGACGGGCTGGAGCGCACGCACGATCTGATGCGCGCGTGCCGCGGCAGCTTCGCGTCCGCGAGCGCAGCGCTTGGCCACCTGCGCGCGGCGGGCGTGCTGACGGCGTCGAACATCAACGTCAACCGGCTGAACGCCGCCGATCTCGAGAGTCTCTATGACCACCTCGCCGCGCTCGGCATCTCGTCCTGGCAGATCCAGATAACCGCGCCGCTCGGCCGCGCCGCCGACCGCCCCGATCTCCTCCTGCAGCCCTGGGACCTGCTGGACGTCGTCCCGCGCGTCGCCGCGTTGAAGCTCAAGGCGCGCGCCGCCGGGATCCTACTGATGCCGGGCAACAACCTCGGCTACTTCGGCCCCGAGGATGCGACGCTCCGCTCGCTGGAACCCGACGGCCGCGACCACTGGCTTGGCTGCCAGGCCGGGCGCTTCGTCATGGGCATCGAATCCGACGGCGCGGTGAAGGGCTGCCCTTCGCTGCAGACCGCTCACTACGTCGGCGGCAACCTGCGCGAGCGGACGCTCGCCGACATCTGGAGCCGCGCGCCCGAACTGGCGTTCGCGCGCAACCGGACCGTCGACGATCTCTGGGGCTTTTGCCGCACGTGCGCGTTCGCGGCGACGTGCATGGGCGGTTGCTCCTTCACCGCCCACGCCGTCTTCGGCCGCCCGGGCAACAACCCCTACTGCCACTACCGCGCGCGCACGCTCGCCCGCGCCGGCCGCCGCGAACGCCTGGTCCCGAAGACGGCCGCGCCGGGTGCGCCGTTCGACAACGGAACGTTCGATCTGATCGAGGAGCCGCTCGACGCGCCCGATCCGCGTCCGCCGTCGCCGCAAGCGCTGGTGAAGATCAGGCGGCCGCGCGCGCCGGCCGCTTCGTAAACAAACAACGCCTCCTAGTCGGTCACGAGCCGCTAAGGCTGCGCGCCGATCAGCGGGGCGTGCATGATCTGTAGCGGCAGGTTGTAGGGCAGCAGCGCGACCGCGTCGCCGCCCAGGTAGGCGAAGTCGGCGAAGGAGCTCGCGCTCAGCGACGGATCGGGCAGCGTCACCGATCCGACGGTCGTGAACGTCGTGCTGTCGAGCATGCGCAGGATCGGACCGCCCTGCTGCGAATTCGGGCACACCATCATCACGCGGGTCGCGCTTCGAATCGCCAGCGCGCAGTAGGCGAAAGCAAACCGGCCGGCCGGAACTGGATCGTCGGGATTGCTCATATCGATGACCTCGCCCGTGCTCGCGTACGCGAAGCCGCCGCTGTACGCGAGCCCGCTGGCAGAGCCGGTCAGCAGCCCACCAAACGACTCGTACGTCGCGCCCACGCTGCCCACCCTGATCTCGACCAGGTTGTTGTATTGGTCGCCGATCCCGAGGAGGTAGCCGGGCGCGCCGTTGACGAGGAAGAACGCGCCGACCTCGGGTGGCTGAATGAAGTTCGCGCGCGGCATTCCGTCGTCGAGGATGAACACACCCCGACCGCCGTAAGTGGACCCATAAACGGCGACCGCGATCGACGCAGGCGCTCCGGGCAGCACGGCGATGGAGAAGGGCACGGCCTTTTCGCCGGTTGTCAGGAGCATCGGCAGCGTCGAGGCGACGCCTGGCACGGGCGATGGTCCGGGCGTCATCCGGCGCACGCGGTGATCGCCCGCGAGACCGACCCACAACGCCGAACCGTCGTCGGACAGCGCCAGCGCCTCCGGATCGTTGCCGACCGGAACGATCGACGTCACCGCCGCCGTGGTGCTGTCGACGGTGACGATCGAGCTCGGGTGAGACAGCGCCTGGGCATGCGCCGCGACGTAGATCAAACTGCGGCCCGCGTCGGGCGCCATGCGAACGCCGTACGCCGACGCCGTCGCGAACGTGCATCCGGGACAGGGATCGGGGGCGCCGCCGGTTCCGCCGGTTCCACCCGTGCCGCCCGTACTTCCACCCGCGCCGCCCGTACCGGGTCCGCCGCCGATCGACGTACCGAACGCGGGGTCGTGCAGGATCGACAACCGGTTCGCCCGCCCGTATCCCGAGTAGTCCGACCCGATGAACGCCACCGCATCATTACCGGCGTAGACCAGCTTCGTGTAGGTGTTGTACGGGCCGACGGCCAAATCGGCGGGAACGGAGACCGACGCGGTCTGCGTGAGCGAAGTGGGCGAGATGATCCGGATGTCGGTCCGGGGCGCGGGAAAATTGTTGAAGGTCGTCAGCATCAGCAGCGACTGCGCGTCGCGAAGCGCGACCGGACCGCGATACGGCATGCTCCCGGCCCACGAGGGCGAGGTCGGATTGCTGACGTCGACCACGTCTCCCGAATCCGAGAACAACCGGTTCCCGGTGTAGACCAGGCTGTTCGTCGTGCCGCGAAGGAAGCTGTACGAGGGCGTGTACTGCACGATCCCGGAAGCCCCGATCTGAAAACTGACCAGCACGCCGTAATTGCCGGCCATACCGAACATGTACCCCGGTGGCCCTGCGGTCATCTTGGTCACGTAGATATTGTTGTTGGTGCCCACCGGCCGCGGCACGCCGTTATCGAAGATGCGCACGTCGCCCGAGTAGCCCCCGTACGGGTTGGATCCGTTGGACATCGAGATCGCCAGCGCCGAGCCCGGGAGCGCGGCCATCGCGGCCACGTCGAAGTACGTCGAGGGAGCCGCCTTCGGGAGGCGAATCAGCGGGCCGACGACAGGCGTCGCGCCGAGCGTCACCTTGCGGAAGGCGTGTGCGCCGTCGATCCCCACCCACAGCGTCAAGCCGTCGTCGGAGAGGACGAGCGACCGCGGATTCGAACCGATCGGGATCGTCGACGTCACGGACGCCGTCGTCGGATCGACGACCACGATCGTGTTCGCGTACGTGTCGGCGTCGCCGTAGACGCTGACGTAGAGCTCGTTCCGCGCGGCGCTGTAAACGACGTCCTGCGCGGCGAGCTCGAGCGTCCTGCCCCAGCAGGTGAGGCAGACGCCGCCAGTGCCGGACGTCCCGCCGCCGCCAATCCCGCCGCGACCAGCGAAGCTTCCGCCGATCCCACCGCGGCCGGCGAAGCTCCCGCCAATCCCGCCGTCGCCGGCGAAGCTCCCGCTGAAGCCGCCGACCCCGCCAATCGCGCCGCCGCCGCCGATTCCGCCACCGCCGGTGCCGAACGTCCCG
>DATMZL010001500.1:0-2419 GCA_035607075.1 Polyangia bacterium | reverse complement strand
ACCATGACTGGCCGGTTCTGGGTGTCCACCAAGGCTAAGTCTGCACAAATTAGCTTTGCGCCAAATCTGAAGGTCGTGCCCGGCGTCGAAAGTTGTGCCGTCGGAGCTCAGTCCGAAGGATCTGAGGGCCGTTCGTCAACGGCTCTGCGGGACGGACGCCGCGCAAATCGCGCGCGGTGTCTCGCCAGGCAAGCGCTGGTGCCAGTCGGCTTCCGGTAGGACGCGCAGAGCCGGCGGCAGGCGCTCGCAGGCCTCCTCGACGAGGCGGTCGCGGCGATCGAGCGAGATGCGCTCTTCGGTCCAGTGCACGGAGACGCACGGCGGGGTGTCGCATGCGGGGGCCTCGGCCCACTCCACCACGCTGCGCTCCACGTCTTTCTCGTTCGGCATCGCGAGAGCGGCGCCTCGGCGCGGCAGCGCCCCCTTGCTCGCTTGCGACGAGCGCACAGCGCGCTCGTAGCTGACCGAGCCGAGCATCGACGCGCCGTCCAGATCCCACCAGGTCAGCCGAGTGGCGAGCTGCGGGCAGGATGGAACGTTCATCGGCATCCACGTCCTCGGGTTGGTGACGAGCCGAAGGGGACAAGGGGACCGCGTCTCCTCGCCGACGAGCCGCCGCCCGGAAGGTGAGAAGGCCGCTGCCCACGGGATTGCGGCAGTCTGCGCGTCGAGATCGATCGGCGACGGTAGGGGCGCAGGCGCCGCCGCCAGACGCAGCTGGCCAGTCCGGGTCTCGATCACCGTGAGGCGTGCTTCACGGCGCGGTGGCCGGTTCGCGGTTGCCACCAGCTCCCTCCTTTCGAGCGCGAGCAGTTTGCCGTCCGCGCTCAGTGCCAGCGCTCGGCTCGCCGTGAACACCGCGCCGAGTGGGGTCATCAACGGCCCGACTTGGATGTAGGCAGGCACCCTGGCGATCGGTGTCGCGGAGGGATGGTCCCCCTCCAGCGCCGTCACAGTGATGTCCCGCCGAACGGTTCCGGGCTCCGAGGGCCGTGTCTTCATGTTCCACACGGCCCTCAGCAACTCCAGTGTGTCAATCCGCGACACGGCAACAAACCGCCCGTCGTACGACAACACCGGTGCCTGCCTGGCCAGCTCGCCCGAAATGTCGACAACGCCGAGCAGATCGCTGCCGTCACCGCAATCGATCGTGCTGGC
Organism: Polyangia bacterium; assembly: GCA_035607075.1. Classification (GTDB taxonomy): domain Bacteria; phylum Myxococcota_A; class Polyangia; order Fen-1088; family Fen-1088; genus JADGRB01. The sequence goes on along the minus strand of DATMZL010001500.1, from coordinate 1,261 downwards.
GAGCCTTTGCCCTTCGAGGACGTACACGCGCAGCTGGGCGCCGATCTTGACCACGGCTCGTCGCCCATCGCCGCTGACGGCAACGGCCGTGAATGGCAGCGGCAGCGCCGGCACATCGACGCTCGCGGAGTGGCGTAACGGCAGCCCCGGTATCCCGACGCCCGCGGGACCGGGTAACTTGTCGATCATCCCGGGAACCCCACGCAAGGCGGCGCGTTCCTCGTCGGTCACGTCCTGCCGCGCGACGAGGTTCGCAACCGCCTGCTTGGCTCTGGTGCGGGACTCGTCGAAGGCGGGTACCAGGTCGTCGAGGACGACCACCTTTCGTTGCTGACGGTCGATCGCGCGCAACTTGCCGTCGACGCCGAGCCAGACGCGGTCGCTGGATCCGGACTGCGCCGCTAACAGGTCGGCCGGCGACGGTGCTCCGCCCGGGCGGGCATCGGGTCGCCCCTGCGACGCCGCCGGCACCGGAACTGAGATCTCCTCACGTGCAACAGCGGGGCCTTCGGCGCCCAGGCGCCACAGCTCGAGGGTCTCGCGTTCATTGGGGGCGGCCCGCCGTGTCATCGTGACGGCCAGGTCGTCGCGCGGCGAAAACGCGATCAGCATGGGCCGCTCGCGGGCAAACCGGGCGATCTCGCCGCCGGTGCGAGCGTCCCAGACCCGGAGCTTGGGGGTAAAGGCCACCACGCCGCCGACCGCGTTGGTCGCGACGCCCAGGCTCTGGGAGGCAACGAAACGGCCGCTCGGCGAGAGGGTGAGCGGCACTGGCGCGTTCCAGGTGGCGGTCGCGCCGAGCGCCTCGCCGTGATCGAAGCGAGCCATCGATTCGAAGTTCGGGCGCGGAACCGCGTCGATGGCCCCGTAGCGCGGCTTCAGCCCGGGGCGCCAGACGTCGATACGACCGTCGTTCCAAGCGGTGACTAGGACCGCGCCGTCGTCGCTGACTGCGGCGTCGATGATCGCGGAGTAGCGCTGCACATCGGAGAGCGCCGTCAGGTCCCAGTCCGACCGGCGGGCGGGCTCGACCTGCGCGGCGACGCCCCCGTCCAGGCTCTGCAGCGCGATGCCCTGCCGGCCCTGGGTGACGACGAACCGATCGCCTCCGGCCAGCGTGGGAGCCGCGCCGTCGGCCGCGCCTCGCCAGAGCTCGCGGCCAGATAGGGTGTCCAGCACTGCCTGCTGCCCGTCGGCGAGGCGCACGCCCACCGCCCGGCCGCGTTCGCCGATGACCAGGAGTTGCGATCCCGCAGGGAGC
>DATMZL010001254.1:0-2757 GCA_035607075.1 Polyangia bacterium | reverse complement strand
ACGTCGTCGGCGCCGCGACGATGGCGCCCGACGGGGCGTAGTTGAGCAGCTTCAACGCCAGCACGCTGCGGACGACGGCCGGGCGGTAGGGGCCGTCGTAGCTGCAGCGCGCGGCCCACCGCCGCCACCAGCCGAGCGTGCGCGAGACGGAGTCGCCGGCGGCGGCGAGCGGTGGCAACACGGCGGGCGCGGCGTGATCGAACGACAGCGAGAAGGTCGCGCGTTGGCCGGCGCGCAGCGTGAACCGACCCTCGACGTTTGCTTCGCCGGCCTGCGCCAGCGGGCGATCGGCGCGCAGCGTGAACAGGCGGCGGGCGTCTTCGATGCGGAACCCGAGGTGCGGTGTCGCGCGGATCGGGACTGTTCGGCGCGCGTAGTCGGGACGGGGGTGGAACTCGACACCGAGCTCGACCTCGCCGCGAACGCATTCGCAGATGCGCAAGATCTCGTGTTCGGGAAACAGCGTGAACGCCTTCTCTTCTTCGGACATCACGGGCATCAGATCGGTGAGGCGCACCTCGCCAGCCGCGGTGACGAACGTCGTGACGAGGACGTTCGTGTCGTCGGCGTACGCGCGCGTTGCCGTCGACGCGGCGGTCGGCGCGATCAGGAAGTGGCCGCCGCGCGCGCGGTCGAGCAGCGCGGCCAGCAACGACGGGCTGTCGAAGCGCGGCCAGCACAGCCAGTCGATCGATCCCGACAGCCCGACCAGCGCCGCCGAGCGACCGTTTCCGATGATCCCGTAGTCCTGGATGAGCGCCGGCCCCATGCGTACGCCTTTTCCGGATAAGGTAGACACGCTGATGCAGAGCGGAATCGCGCCGGCGGTCGTCGTCCGGCTGGCCGTACCCGGCGACGCCCCCGCCATGGCTGGACTGCACGTTCGCGCCTGGCGCGCCGCCTACGCGAACGTGATGCCCGATGCCTTTCTTCGCGGGCTGAATGTGGAGGAGCGCGAAGCGATGTGGCGGCGCAGTGTGACGCCGCCCGAGCTCGCACCTGCGGAGCGCGTCATCCTGGTGGCGGAGGCGGCCGGGGTCGTGCTCGGCTTCGCCGCCGCCGGCCACGCGCGCGGCGACGACGAGTTCGGGCTGGGCGAGCTCTACGCGATCAACGTCGATCCGCCCGCGTGGGGGCAGGGCGCCGGGCGCGCGCTCCTGGCCGCCGCGGCGGCGTGGCTCGACGGCCGCTTCGCGACATCGATCCTGTGGGTCGTCGACCGCAACACGCGCGCCCGCGCGCTGTACGAACGCGCGGGCTGGTCACTCGACGGCGCGACGAAGACCGAAGACTACGGCGGCGCGGCGGTGAACAACTGCCGCTACCGCCGCGCGTCGGGCCGCTAGCGACGAGCACAGCGGACGCCGTAGCCGCCTTCCCGCGTGTCCGGGACAACCTGAAGTCGCGACGCAGTATTGTCGAGCGCGGGCAGAGACCAATCGCTGCCACGAAGCACCCGGCGCTCCGCGACGACGCGATTTGCGCAGTCGTAACAAGGCACCGGATATGGCCCCACGTAGTCAGCAACCCACTCGTCCACGTTACCCACGAGATCCGCCTGATCCCACTTGCCATCGCCTTTAGGAGAAAGGGAGCCGACTTCTGCCGGGCCCCTCACGTAGCTGACGGAGTAAGTGTCGTCTGCAGTGGTCGATGATGGTGGAACAGACCAAGGGTAGACACGCTGGCCGTCGGCAGACCCGCCCCCGGCGGCTGCATAAGTCCACTCTGCTTCCGTGGGAAGACGACCGCCGTCCCATATGCAGAAGGCATAGGCCTCGTACCAGGTTAGGCAATTCATCGGCAAGACGCTGTCGCCCGCCAGATACGTGGCATTGATGCATTGAACATTGGTGGTAAGCGCTTGCGACGTGGTGGCGAGGTAGGTGTTCCAGGCGAGGTCCCAGCCCGGATCGTTGACGTCGATGTCACTCCTCCCCGAGCCGGTCTGCGGTGCCGTCGACTGCAATCCCTGGCCAGCGGCGACGAATCGGTTGAATCGCCCGACTGTGACTTCGAATCGATCGAGGTGAAAGTCACCAACCGTCGCGGGGTATTGCGGGTCGTTGTCTCGGTTGAAGGTGCCACCCGGAACCAGAACAGTGGCGCAGCAATTCTCATCCCGGTTCGGTCCGCAGGTTTTCGGCAACCCGTCGCAACTGCAGGGTCCGCAGCAAGCTGCAGCCGGGATGCAGCTCTCGTTGCATAGCTTGAAACCGTCCGCGCAAATCGCGGCGTCGCGGTCGGTGCCGCCGTCGCTCGTGCCACCATCTTCGCCCGGCGCGTGGGCGCGAGGCGTTCCGTAACACGAGGAGATCACCAGCAACGTCGATATCAACCGGACTCTTCGAATCGAAGATTCGAAGGGTGTAATCCCGAATCGTTGCATCTCCTCACACGCCGCCGATATCGACTCGCCGACGATTTTGTTGCGTGCCGGCGCCGCTGCCGTTATCGGCGCGAGCCACTCGTCACATGCTGGCCTGCGACGTGCCCGATAGGGTACCGCTGGCGAGATCGTGCGCCATCATCGCTGTGCGCACGGCACTGGGCATCGGGTAGGTGCCCGTCACGGGAAGCGTCGCAGCGTCGAGGGCGTAGACTTCAAAGACGTACGTATGCGGCGGCGGCGTGGCGCCTGGGCACGGGCCGAAGTAGCCGTCGCCCGTGAACTGGTTGACTTGCTGGCCCATGACTGACGACGTCGTTGCCCGCAAATCTCCCGACGACGCGGACGCTGACGTCGCCAGTCATGGG
>DATMZL010001227.1:0-10068 GCA_035607075.1 Polyangia bacterium | reverse complement strand
CCCATGAGCTGCGCCGATTGTGTGGTCCTGAATCAGACGCCGGACCGGGTCATTCGCGGGGGCAGCTTCATCAGCCAGGCGACGGTCCTGCGCACGGATCAGCGCAGCTCGAAGACGCCGACCAGCTCCAATCCCAACGTGGGTGCCCGCTGCGTCCACGACCTCTGAACCGCGCGCAATTGTGATATTGATTTGCGGTCGAACACGGCGTTCGAGGCGGGTGAGCATGCGGCAACTCATGTTTGCGTTCGCGGCGGTTGGGGCCGCTCTTTGCTGGACGGCTTGCAACGAGAAAGACCCGAGCCGATTCGGTTGCGTGGCGGACAAGGATTGCCGCGCCCCGCGCATCTGCACGGCCGGCGTGTGCATGAATCCCCCCGGCTCTGATCCGGGCACGGACGCCGGCGCGACGGTGGACGCGGCGGCACCCCAGGACGGATCCATGATTTCGCCGGCGGATGCGGCGACCACCTTCGACCTCGCCGTGCGCGTCGACGTCGGCGGCACCGCCGACGCGCCCGCGCCCGGCGCCGTGGTCAAGTTCTGCAACAACATCAAGCCTCCGGGCGGTGAGAACCACCCGCTGACGATCGTGTTCGATACCGCGCCGGGAAAGCCGCGCCTGACGGCGGACAGCGGCGGCGCTTGTTCGCCCCCGGTTCCGCAACCTTGTCTGGCGATTCCGACCGGTCCGACGGTGCCCTTCACGCTGCTCGACGCCACGGGCATGGTCGGCAGCGGCGCGATCACCGACGTCGCGCCGGGCGACCAATGGCTTCTCCGTGTGGAGGCGGACGCGAACGGTCAGGGAGCCGTTTACGGCGACACGCTGCAAGCCTCCCTCAGCTGCGCCGCCGTCGGCAGCTTCACCGGTTCACCCGACGGCGGGACCGCTGGTGACGCCGCCAGCCGCGACGCGGGCGGGCCGGTCTGCACCAGCGTCCCGAGTGATCCGCCGTGCTCGCGCTGTATCGACCAGATGTGTTGCGCCGAGTTCACCTCGTGTCTCGGGAATGCGGCGTGCGTCGGCCTCGCGAGCTGCGTCGACGCGTGCGCCGCCGGCGATACAGCCTGCACGAACACATGCGTCTCCCGCTACCCGTCCGGCGTGGCGCCCCTCAACGCCTACCTCGGGTGCGGGAACAACCGCTGCGCCACCGCGTGCGGCGGGTCGGCGGCGGATGCGTCCACCGGTTAGGGTTCGGACGCGCAGCCCAGCTTCGAGAGGTCCGGCACGGACCAGAAGTTGACGTTCTTTCCGAGCTCGCCGGTCACCAGCTGTTTCCCGTCGGGGCTGAACACGACCGCGTACGCGGACCCGTCGGTGCGGAGCATGCCTTTCGAAGCGCCGTCCGGCAGGCTCCAGAGCTTGACCGTGTTGTCGATGCTGGCCGAGGCAAGCGTCGCGCCGTCGGGGCTGAAGGCCAGCGACCTCACGCCCGCGATCGACCCGGTGTGGGCGGCGATGCTCGTGAGCGCCGTCCGCGCCGGAAGGTTCCATAGCTTGAACACGCCGGCGTTGTCGCCCGACGCCAGCAGCTTGCCGTCCGGGCTGACCATCAACGCGTAGACGCCGCTCGCGTGGCCCGTCATCGGATCCAGGGGCGCGCCGTCGGGAAGGCTCCAGACGCGGATTGTGTTGTCGATTCCTCCCGAGAACAGAACCGTCCCGTCGGGACCGAACGCCACCGACATCACGGAGCTCGTATGTCCCGCGAGCGACGTGAGCGGCGCGCCGCCGGGCAGACTCCAGAGCTTCACCGTCTTGTCGCTGCTCGCCGACGCGGCGACGGATCCGTCGGGACTGACGGCCACCTGGTTCACCGTCCCGGTGTGCCCCGACAGGGTTCCGAGCGGCTCCCCGCCCGGCAGGCTCCAGAGGCGGACCGTGTTGTCGCCGCCCGAGACCAGGACCTTGCCGTCCGGGGTGATGGCGACGGAGTTCACGCTGGACGTGTGACCGGTCAGCGTCCGCAGGTAAGCGCGCGTGGGCAAGCTCCAGAGCTTGATCGTCTTGTCCAGGCTTGCTGACGCGAGCAAGTCGCCGGCGGCGCTGACCGCGATCGAATACACGGAGCCGCTGTGAGACGGGCCGCAAGGCACGGGCTGTTCCGTGCCGAAGCCCTCGTCGATGGTGATCCCGCCGCCGCAGAACCGATCGTGAGAGAGACCTTCTTGGGGCCGCAGCGAACAGTCCTTCGCCGCCTTCCACTGGATGCTGGCGGATGAGGTCCCGACGCACGCGGTGACCATGTTCAAGAAGGACGTCTGAACGGTCCCACTCGCGGCCTCGGTTCCGTCGAACGTCCCCTGGACGGACGCTCCGCTGCACGCTCCGTCGGGGCCGCAGGTGTCCGGGATTCTGACCGCCACGTCGAAGGCGAACTTGCCGTTCTTGATGCCGTACAGCCCGGCGCCCTTGACCTCGTGAAGCGAGCCGTCTCCGCATCCGGAGCCGGTCACGTAATCGGTCACGGCGAAATTGCGGATGGCCCCTTCGTCAGTGACGATGAACGACAGACCCAAGCGCCCGGTCGTTCCCAAGGTCCCGGTCCAGCGTCCGGCGTAGGGAGAGGCGGCGGACCCCGCTGCTCCGCCGGCGCCGCCGCCCGTCCCCGTCGTCCCTGCGACCCCGAGCGAGCCTGCGCTGCCGGCACTCCCCGCCGCGCCGCCGCCTCCGGTCGTTCCCGCGTCGCCGGACGTTCCGGCGCTGCCGGTCGCAGCGGCGCCTCCGTTGCCGTTGCCGCCGCCACCGCCGCCGCAACCGAGAAGGGCGAAGGTCGCGGCGGTGAGTCCAACCAGACCCACGAACGCCGTCCGTCCGCCCGAAGCCTTCGCCCGATCTCCCAGATCCGCCAACATCCGCGCCTGAAGTACCATCGTCGGTCCCTCCTGTCACGTCGTTCGGGTTCGACAGTCGCCTCTCAGCGGCAGGCGTACACGCCATCCGAGATCACGGCGGTCGCGGTCTGCCCGCCGCAGTGGGCGGTCACGGTGCCGCTCGTCACCTCGCAATGCTGCACGCCGTTCGGGTAGGTGCAGACCTCGGTGACGTCGCCTTCGAACCCGCAGTCGTCGCTCGCGCATTGGTCGCAGCTCGTGAACTCCTTCCCGTCCAGATAGAAATCGCCCGATTTGCATTTGAGTCCCGCGTCGTCGTCGCCACAGGAGACCGCCATCGTCGCGGCGACGAGAAACGTCAAGATCGCGCTCGAAAGTTTTCGCATCGGCTCACCCCCTTTCCGCACATTCGGCCGTGATTCGTGACCTGGTTCAGCCCCCGGTCGCGCCGCCGTCGACGGCCGTCGTCGAAGGCGCGACATCCAGCGTGAAGCTCGTCGACGCCGACGCAAAGCTGCGGACCACCACGTTGAGCTGGTCGGTCGTTGGCGTGGCCGTGCAGCTTTCGTTGCCCGACAGCGTCGCCGCGCGACACGACTGCATCGTCAGTCCTGCGTCGTCGTAGACGTAGAGATCGAGGTCGTTGGCGGCGTTGCGCGTGGAAACGGCGTAGCCCATCCCGGCGGTCAAGCCAGTGATCTGGTAAAGGACGAAGTCTCCCGCGGCGACGGACTGCCCGAGCGCCGGGAATGCGGCGGGATAGGCGAGGACCTTCGGCTCCTTCTGACAGATCGCGCTGCAGCCGTCGCCCGGCGTCGTATTTTGGTCGTCGCAGGTCTCCGGCGAATCGACGAACCCGTCGCCGCACACCGGGATCCTCTGACAATCGACGTCGCAGCCCGTGGGGGCGTCGCACTCCTCGCCCTTCTCGACGACGCCGTTTCCGCACGTCGAGACGCGGGAAGCCGTGAACGTGCCCGACGAGAGGATGGAACCGCTGCCGAGCGACAGCGAGTTTCCGCAGACGACGAGAAAGCTCGTCGAGCTGTCGGCGTAGGACCCGCTCGCGGCGGTGTCGGACGTGAACGTGCCCTGCGCGACTGGGGCATTCGACACGACGGTGCCGACGGCGTGGACCGTCGTGGTGAACGCGTTTCCGACGACCGGGACGGCGTCGCCCAGGAAGTAGAGCGTGCAGCTGCCCGCCCCCGGGATGCTGAGCCGGAGTCTGATCAGGAGGTCGGGGATCTGTCCGCTCGCGGTCACGTGAAACGCGATCGGAAGGTTCTGGCTTGTCGTGCCTTCCCAGTAGCCGCGATACGCGCTGGGCGCTCCGGTGGCCCCGGAGTTTCCGCCGCCGCCCGTGACACCGGCGATGCCCGACGTGCCTGCGACGCCCGACGTACCGGCGATGCCCGACGTGCCGGCCGCTCCCGCGCTTCCGGAAACGCCTGCGGCGCCATTCGTCCCGGCGACGCCGCTCGTTCCTGCCGCGCCGCTCGTCCCTGCCGCGCCAGTCGTGCCGGCGACGCCCGACGTGCCGGCGACGCCCGACGTGCCGGCCGCGCCGTTCGATCCGGCGGCTCCGACCGTACCGGCTACGCCTGTCGTTCCCGCGCCGCCGACCGCTCCTGCGCTGCCCGTCGAGCCGCTGCTGCCTCCGCCGCTGTGACCGGCGGTCTCGCCGCCGTCACGGCTCGCGGCGCCGCCTCCGCAGCCGACCCCTGCCAGCGCGATGGCCAGCGTCGCGGCTGCGATCAGCCGAGCTCCCCTCACATCGGAAACGCACCGCCGCTTGCTCATCGCACCATCTCCTTTCCCCGCGGCTCTGAATAGGCCGGCCGACGGTCTCCCCGCTTGTACGTTTTTTCACTTTCGTTGGCGGTCACGATCGGCTCCTCCTAACGTTCGAACGCTGCGTGCACGCACGCGGTCGCGTACGCCAGCGCCTGCAGGGAAAACAAGATGCCGAGCGCGCGGTGCGATGCCTTCCCGCGCCGACTCGACGACCACAGCGGCCCGTACACCAGCCATTGCACCGCCGCTCGATAGCCGAGGAACACCGCCAGGAAGGCGGTCACGCTCGCCGCGAGGCGGCCGCCACGCGCCAGCTCGTCGGCCGCCGCCATCACGACCACGCCCAGGCCGCACATCACGATCACGATCGCCAGCCCGATCACTGCGACGATCCGCCGGTTGAGATCCGTGAGCTTCGCGAGATCGGCGCGCCAGCCGAGCATCCGGCTCATGACGACCATCGCGGGGACCTGAACGAGATGAAGACACCCGAAGACGCGGAGAGAGTCCCCGAGGAGTTGTGTCGTGGTCATCGGCGGGCCTCCCCAGCTCCGGACTTCGCGAACGTCAGAGCCTCGAGCCGGCCGCCCATCGGTGGAACCGCGTCGGGATCGATCGGCACCCGCAGTACGGTCGGTCGTCGCGCGACGATCGCCTCGCGAACGGCATCGTCCAGATCGCCCGGCGCGTCGACGGTCAACGCGCCGGCTCCCAGGCTGTGTGCCAGCATCACGATGTCGGCGGGGCGCTCGAACAGCGACGAGGGCGCGCGTCCGTCGCAGCCGAGCTCGAAGCCGACGTGGCACATGCCGTTGCCGCCGTTGTCGAGCACGATCCAGGTGGGCCCCGGCAACCGCGCGTTGACGGCGACCGCGACCTCGCTGCCCGTCATCATGAAGCTGGAGTCCCCGACCAGCGACACCACCGGTGATGCGCCCGACATCACCGCGCCGACGGCGGCGGGAACGCTGTGGCCCATGCAGCCGTAGGTCAGGTTCACGTGGAACCGCCCGGACCGCTCGCGGACGAGCTGGCGCACGGCCCAGCACATGCTGTTGCCGATGTCGCAGAACACGTGCGCGTCGGCCGGGAGCCGCTCGCGCAGACGTTCGAACACCCAGCACGGGTCGAACGGCGCCGAGGCAGGCGTCGTCGCGCGTGGTTCGGCAAGCCATCGCGCCGCATCCAGGAGGGGCATGTGCTCGCGCGAGAACCCCTTCTCGGCGAGACCCGCCGCGATGCCTTCGAGCGCCGCGCGCGCGTCTCCCACGACGCCTACCTCGATCGGGAAATTTCGACCGAGCTCCTCCGCGACGAGGTCGACCTGGATGATCCGCTTGCGGGCGAGCCGCGGCGTCCAGTTCGCGGACGACAGCTCGCCGAGGCGCGATCCGAGGACCAGCAGCACGTCCGCCTCGTCGCGGATGACGCGATCCGCGAGCGGACTTCCGGCGAAACCGAAAGGCCCGACCGACAGAGGGTGCGTCTCCGGGAACGCGCCCTTGCCGCGCGGCGTGCTCGCGACCGGGCAACGCAGCGTCTCCGCGACCGCCACCGCCGCCGGCGTCGCGTCCGAGAGGTTCACGCCCGAGCCCACCAGCATCGCCGGCTGCGACGCGGTCGCCAAGGTCTCGACCGCGCTACCGACGGCGGCGCTGTCCACCGGTCGCGCGGCGCACCGGTAGCTCCGCGGCGGCCAGGCCCTCTCGTAGGGGATGGGTCGTCCGCCGATGTCGGCCGGGACACACAGCACGACCGGGCCCGGCCGGCCGCTGAGCGCCGACCGCAGCAGCCGCCGCGTGATCTCCCCCGCGCGCTCGGGCACGAGCAAGAGCGCCGTTTCCTTGGTGACGCGTTCGAGCAGCGCCACCGTATCGAGCTCCTGCGCCGCACCCTTGCCCATCGCCTGCAGCGGGGGCGTCGCCGCGATCGCGAACAGCGGCACCATGTCCCGGTATGCGACCGCCAGAGCCGAGATCATGTTGGTGGTCCCGGGACCGGCGGTCACCGCGCACGCCGCCATTCGACCCGAAGCGCGCGCGTAGCCGTCGGCGGCGAAGATCGCGCCGCCCTCTTGCCGGACGAGGACCGTCCGCAGGCTCCCCGCCCGTGCAAACAGCTCCTCGTAGACCGGCATGAGCGGCCCGCCGGGCAGCGCGAAGACGGTCGATACCCCGTCCGCCTCCAGCTGCTCCAGCACCGCCCGCATGGCGCGCTCGGTGGTCGGCTCGAATTCGAGAATCGGAGTTGTTGCCACGCCCGGAACCAATCGCAAGCCTCGTGCCCACGCGGACGCGTCTCGAAATCGGCCCGGTCCGGCGCGCGCCCGTGCGGGATGGACGCTGTGAACGCACGCGCGGACGCTGTGTCCAGATCGAAGTCGCCCGCTTCGGGCCCGAGCCGTGCAACAATCGGTCCGCCGTGGCCGGCGCGGAGAGGCCGAAGGGGGGACGATGCGTGTTGAGCACGTCGAGCACATCGAGTTCTGGAAGGCGGACGATCTGGAGGGCGTGCGGGTTCTTTCGGTCGCGCGCTCGCGTCACCTGTGGACGCTGTTTCACGAGAGTTACGCGCTGACGCTCGCGCGCGGTGGGAGCGGCCGCTGGCGCTACCGGCGGCGCGAGCGGGAGATTCAGCCGAGGTCGATGATGTTGATCGAGCCCGGGAACGTGCACGTGACGACAGCCGTCACGACGCACGCCGATTTCGACACGCTGTTCGTTGACGCCAGCGTCGTGGCGAAGGCGGCGGAGAATTGCGGGCTGCCGGGCGCGTTCCCGCACCTCTCGCGGGCCGACAGCGGCGCGCAGCCGTTGTTGCGGGCGTTCACGCACCTCCTGCAGACGATGCGGGATCCCCACGGTGAGAGGCTCGAGCGCGCAGAGGCGTTCGAGCGCGCGCTCTACGGGCTGTTCCAGCACGCCGGCGAGGTTTCGCCGTCCACGCAGCCGGTCGGACGCGCGAAGCTACTCCGAGCGCGGGACCTGTTGCACGACATGTCTTCGGTCCAGAACGTCGCCGCGCCGCCGAGCATGGCCGAGCTGGCTGGATCCGTGGGTCTTTCCGCAATCCAGCTCATTCGAGGATTCAAGGAGCTCTACGGCCTTCCCCCTTACCAGTACCTCGTTCGACTGCGCGTGGCGCGGGCGCTGCGACTCATCGAGCGCGGTCCGAGCCGCGAACTGCGATCGTTGACCGACGTTGCTCTCGAAGCGGGGTTCTGCGACCTCGCACACATGGACAAGCACCTCCGCCGGATGATCCGGATGTCGCCGAGCACGTTCGCCGCATCCATGAACGTGAAACGGCGGTGGATGCAAACCAGCCGGCGCGCCGTCGTCGGGGAGACGCGATCGCGGACGTGAGTTGACTGCCGACAGACAGAGCAAACGCGGTGATAGACTCGTTTCCGCATGGTGCTCTTGGGGTCCGTGAAGTCGCGCGTTCATGACCACGGATAACGCTTCCCCTTTCGCCGCGCTGCGAACGGTCGTGCGTCAGGCGAGTCGAGGGCTCGTGGACCGAGAGGTCCTCGTCGAGGTGATCGTCCTGACCGCCGTCGCCGGTGAGCACGTGCTTGTCGTGGGGCCGCCCGGGACGGCGAAGAGCGTCGCCGCGCGCCGTGTCGCCCACGCGCTGGGGGGCCGGTATTTCGAATACCTCCTGGGCCGGTTCACCGAGCCGAGCGAGCTGTTCGGTGCTGTCGATCTCGCCAAGCTCAGGGATGGTCTCGTCGAGACCGACACGACGAACATGCTGCCCGAGGCGGACATCGTGTTTCTCGATGAGGTCTTCCAGGGGTCGACTGCGATCCTGAATACCCTGCTCGGGATCCTCAACGAACGCACCTTCATCCGCGGTCATACGCGGATGCGATGCCCGCTGCGCCTCTGCCTCGGCGCCACGAACGCGCTGCCCGCGGATCCGTCGCTGGCCGCGTTCGCCGATCGCTTCCTCACGCGCGTCTTCGTCGAACCGGTCTCGGACGCGATGCTGGAGGACCTGCTCGTCTCCGGGTGGGGTGTCACGCGCGAAGCGGAGGGCCCACCGATAGCTTCGCTGGCGATGCTGGACGACCTCTCCCGGCGCGCGGGCGCGGTCGACATGACGGCGGTGGTCCCGCAGCTTGCCGAGACGGTTCGCCGCCTGCGGGTCGGTGGTGTCGTCCTGTCCGATCGGCGCGTGGTTCGGGCGCAGAAGCTGATCGCCGCCGCGGCTGCATTCAACGGTCGCGATCGTGCCGAGCCCGCCGACATCTGGCCGCTCATCTACACGGTTCCCACGGCGGAGCAGCAGGCGACGGCCCGCGATCTCCTCTCGAGCATTCTCGAGGCGACGGACAACGCCGTGCTGCACGCCGCCGCCGAGGACGCTGCACGGGGACCTCTCATTCGTGCCCGCCGCCTTGCCGCAGCGGCCGACGATCTTCTGGCGCACCTTCCCCCCGCGACCTCTCCCGATCTTGCCTGGAAGCTGCGGGTCGAAGCACTGCTTCGCGAGATCGACGCGGGTTTTGCGGAGAGCGATCGGACGCCGGAACTTGGCGACAGGCGGCAGCGGCTCGTGGAAGCGATCACGCCGGCCGCCGGCAGCTAGGTGAGCCTTTTCGATGACGGCGGGCGTGGGCATCACCTGGTCTGTTCGCAGCGAGCCACTCGTTCCCTGCGCGTGCATCGCGCGCGGTCCGGTCGCGCAAGCGCTCGGGCGGACGCTGCTCACATGGGATGAATCGCGGCTGGCGCGGATCAAGGCTTGCGCCGGCGAAGGTGTGCTCATCGTGCTGGGCGACGGTGCAGACCTGCCGTGGTCCGACGGGATCACTTATCTGGGACGGGACCAGGCGGCGGCTCACCTTCTTCTGCCCACGAATCGTAAGCCCGACGTCCCGATCGACCTGTTCGCGCGCGCCGTGGCTGCGCACATCCCCGAGGCAGCAAAGGCGGGCGCGATCCTGCCTGACGGAACCGACGGACTGCTCTGGGTCCCGGTTGCTGCTGCGGGGCCCGTCGAACGCGCGTCGCTCGAAACCTGGATGGCCGGTCCGTGAGGCCGTTGCCGAGGCCGATCGCGCGCTGGGCTGACGAGCTCACCGCCCTTTCGGACGAAGCGCGGCATCTCGTCGGGCCGTGGCTGCCGATCCTCGAGCGCATGCGCGGGTCGGTTTCGTTGCCGCATTCGCACGCCGAAGGTGAGCCGGACGGGCTCGCGGGGTTGAACCGGCGGGGACTCTACGAGCGACTGGTGGTAACCGAATGGGCGCTTCTCGACGCCGCGCCCGACGAGTTCGTGCGCCGCGCGGGTGCGGGCGAACACCTCTTCAACCAGATCGCGCGGACGGAGGCGGCGGGCGCGGGCCGCATCGTCGCGCTGTTCGACGCCGGCCCATGGCAGCTCGGCGCGCCACGGCTCGCGCACCTTGCCTGGTTGCTC
>DATMZL010001211.1:0-2538 GCA_035607075.1 Polyangia bacterium | reverse complement strand
CGCACCAGCCACTGGCTGGGCATGGACGTGCACGACGTCGGGTTCTATTCGATCGAGGGCGCGGCCCGCGCGCTGGAGCCGGGCATGGTGCTGACGATCGAGCCCGGCCTCTACGTCGCCGAGGACGCCGCCGCGCCCGAGGAGTTCCGCGGCATCGGCGTGCGCATCGAGGACGACATCGTGGTCACGCCGACCGGCTACGACAACCTGACCGCGAAGACGCCGAAGTCCGTCGCCGACATCGAGCGGTTGACGGCCTAAAACTGAAACTCGACGCCGCCGCCGATGTCGATGATCGCGTAGCCGTGGCCCGCGGTGTAGCTGGAGTCGAAGAAGCCGCGGCCGAGCGACAGGTTGGCCTCGATGCCGAAGCCCAGCCAGTCGAAGAAGAAGTAGTTGAGGCCGGCGCCGCCGCTGACCGCGATGCCCACCGCGCTGTGCGCCTCTTGCGGGAACAGGTAGATGAGGCCGGCCGCCGCCTTGGTGTAGGGCACCAGCGGTGTCTGCGTCGCGAACTTCCACTTGGCGCCGGCCAGGGTCTCGAACACGGTGCCGCTGCGGATGCACTGGCCGGGCGTCAGCGTGCAGGCGCCCTTTTGGATGTTGAGCTGCAAGTTCAGCCAGGTCGGGTTCGAGATGCGGTAGCCATAGTCGAGCCCGAGCTTGGTACCGGTCCAGGAGTCGCCGAGCCCCTCGGCCAGCAGCAGGTGCGCCGACAGCTCGTTGTCCTTGAGGAACGGATGGGGTCCGTGCAGAAGATTCTCGGCGGCGCGCGCCGGCGTGCTGGCGAGCAGGGCGGCGAACAAGGGAAGCGCGATCAGCGGTGGAAATTGAAAGCGACTCAACATAGCCTCGCGGGAGCCGGGAAGAGTATGGCCGAACCGATTCGCCGTACAGTTATAACAATCACCGTCTGCTGTCTGCTCACCGTCGGATGCGCGGGGCGCTACCGCGGGCCGCGCACGCTTGCGGGCCTGGGGAGCGCGCTGATTGTCGGCGGCGGCGCGAGCTGGATTGCCGGGGAGCGCATGAACCAGTCGGCGCCCACCAGTATCGGGTTCAGTCTGGTCGCGGCCGGCGTCGCGCTGGCGATCGCCGCGGGCGGCTGGATGGCGGGCGCCGTCGGATGCGACGCGGATCCCGACTGCGACGACGCCGAGCAGTGTCGAGAGGTGCCCGCCCCGCCCGGCGGCATCCCGTACAAGCAGTGCGTCCCGCGCTGAGCGCGGATGCCGGAAGCTCAGCGACCTTTGATGCGCGTGGTGAGCGCGCTGTCGTCGGCCTCTTCGATCGGCGCGCCCCACGAATCGCTGTCGAGCGAGATCGTGCTGTCTTCGTTCTGCTCGATCACGTCCACCGGCGCGCCCGCCTCGATCTCTTCGATGACCTGTGGCGCCGGCAGCGGGCCGACCTTCGAATCGCTCGATCCACCGTGCTGGCCGCTGGGCCGATCCCGGTTGGACGCGTGCCCGAGCGCGAGCGGCAGCGTCTTGCGCCGCTCCTTCCGCTTGGTGAGCAGGATCGGCTGAGCAGCGCCCGGCTGCTGCAGACCGGGCGGAATCGGCGTCTGCGTCTTGTTGCCCCAGCTGAATGCGCCCGGCGGCCGCAGCGCGATCGTCCCCGGCGGCGTGCTGCCGGGCGCGATCGGGTTCGGCCGCTTCGCCTTCTGCTGCAGCGGAATCGGCCCCGGCCGCGTGATCTCCTTGTCCGACTGCGGTGTCTGCAGCGAACGGCGGTAGCGAACCGAGCCGTACGAGCGCTGCAGCTCGCGCACCAGCTCCTCCATCGATTGATGGCGGCGGCGCGGATCCTTCGACAGCGCCTTCATGATCAGCGCTTCGGCCTCGTCGGTGATCTCGATCGAGGGCGCACGCTTGCGCGGGGGAATCACCGCCTCGGACACCAGCTTCAGCATCACGTCGACCGGCGTGTTGCCGGTGAACGGCACGACGCCGGTGAGCATTTCGTAGAACATCACGCCCAGCGCGTAGACGTCGGTGCGCGGATCCGCCGTGCCCACGCGCGCCGTCTCGGGCGCCATGTACTCCGGCGTTCCGAACACCACGCCCTGCTGGGTCACGCGCCCCTCGGCGACATCGGGGTCGTGTACCTTGGCCACGCCGAAGTCGAGGATCTTCACGAAGTCGAACTGCGCCTCGCGCTCGCTGACCTCGTGCGGCCCCGCCTCGTCGGTGAACTTGCGCACCAGCTCGCGCCGGCCCTCGCGCCGGATCAGCATCACGTTCTCGGGCTTGAGATCGCGGTGCACGATCCCCTTCGCGTGCGCCGCGCCCAGCGCGCCCGCCATCTGGTTCACGATCGTGATCGCGCGCAGCAGGTCGATCCGGCGCTCGCGGCGCAGGACTGCGTCCAGGGGCTCGCCCTGCAGCAGCTCCATCACGAAGAACACCGTGCCGTCGCTCGACTTTCCGAAGTCGGTCACGTCGACGATGTTCGGGTGGTTGATCAGGCTGGCCGCGCGCGCTTCGCGCAGGAACCGCTTGATCGACTCTTCCCTCCCACCAAAACCCTCATGGA
>DATMZL010000715.1:0-2332 GCA_035607075.1 Polyangia bacterium | reverse complement strand
TGCCAGAACTGGATCGTCACCTTGCCCGACGAAGCCGGGCTGGGCGCCGAGGATCCTGCGCAGCCGGCCACCGCCAGGGTCAACGCCGCGATTCCCGCCAGCGCTGTTCGCTTCATACCGGCCTCCTCGTCCCGACAGCCTTGGCCGCCGCCGACGATCCCTTGACAGCCTCAGTGATCGCGTGCACGAACCAGCGTTGACGACAGGGAACATGGGCCCGGAAGCCCTCGTGATCGTTTCCCTGGTTTTCGTTCTCGCTCGGATTAGCGGATATTAGAACACACTCGTGCGTTCTGCAAGGCTGCTTCTAGTCGTTCGTATTGCTGTCCGAGCGCTTGGGACGTACATTCACGTAGATGCGCGCCATCACTAGCGAGATCGCTAGCCAGCCCGCCCTGTGGCGGAAGGCCGCGGACATGGCGCCGGCCCTCGCAGGCCTGCTCCCGGCGCCCGGCGAGCCCGCCGTCGCGATCGGCTGCGGGACCTCGCACCACATCGCGCGGGCCTACGCCGCGCTTCGTGAGGAAAGGAGCCTGGGCACCACGGACGCGGCGATCGCCTCAGAGCTATCGCCACACCGGAGCTACGGCCGCGTGGTCGCCATCTCGCGCTCGGGTACCACTACAGAGGTCCTGCGGACGCTCGAAGGGCTCGGCGGAATCACTGCCACGGTGGCGGTCACGGCGGTCCCCGGCTCGCCGGTCGCGTCGGCCGCCGACGGCACCATCGTGCTGGACTTCGCAAACGAGCAGTCGGTCGTGCAGACGCGCTTCGCGACCACGGCGCTCGCCCTGCTTCGCGCGCATACTGGCGATCGGCTCGATGCCGCGATCGCCGATGGGGAGGCCGCGCTCAGCCAAGCGCTGCCCGTGGACCCTTCAGAGTTCAGGCAGTTCGTGTTCCTGGGGCAGGGCTGGACCGTTGGCCTCGCTCACGAGGCGGCGCTCAAGCTTCGCGAGGCGGCCTCCGCGTGGACTGAGGCGTACCCGGCGATGGAGTACCGCCACGGCCCGATCAGCGTGGCCGGACCCGGAACCCTGGTATGGGCCATCGGACCGGTCGATACCAGCGTGCTCGCCGACGCGGCGGGCGCCGGGGCCACCATCGCTGGCGAAGGACTGGACCCGATGGCCGAACTCGTCCTTATCCAGAGGATGGCCGTCGATCTCGCCGAGGCCCGCGGCCTCGATCCCGATCGCCCGAAGCACCTGACTCGTTCGGTCGTGCTGCCGTGAGTCGCGACTGCGCACCCGGGAGGTACTGACCGTGGCCGAGGTCTCGTTCCACGAGATCACGAAAGTCTTCCCGAACGGGACGACGGCAGTTGATGCGCTCACCTGTACCATCGCCGATGGCGAGTTCATGGTCCTGGTCGGACCGTCCGGCTGCGGGAAGACGACCGCGCTCCGGATGATCGCGGGACTGGAAGAGCCGACCTCCGGAGCCATCGCCATAGGCGGAAAGGTCGTGAACGGCGTTTCTCCCCGGGATCGCGACATCGCGATGGTATTCCAGAACTACGCGCTATATCCGCACAAGACCGTCCTGCAGAACCTGGCCTTCGGGCTCCGGCAGCACAAGGTGCCGAACGCACAGATCGTCGAACGAGTCAGGGAGGTGAGTTCGCTCCTGACCCTCGATGAGCTTCTGGATCGCAAGCCCGCCCAGCTCTCCGGCGGTCAGCGGCAGCGCGTGGCGATGGGGCGGGCGCTCGCCCGCAGCCCCCGGGTCTTTCTTCTGGACGAACCGCTCTCGAACCTGGACGCCCAGCTTCGGACCCAGCTCAGGACCGACCTGAAACAGCTGCATCAGCGATTCCTGACCACGACGGTCTACGTCACGCACGATCAGGTCGAGGCCATGACGCTCGGTGACCGTATTGCCGTGATGTCCGACGGCAAGCTGCTTCAGCTGGGGACGCCACAGGAGATTTACCGGCGCCCGGCGAACGTCTTCGTAGCCGGCTTCATCGGGAGCCCTCCGATGAACCTGCTGAGCGCCACCGCGGCGGATGGCCGCGTGCACGCGGGCGATCTCGAACTGGCGGTGCCCGGCGTCCCCGCCGGCGAGCTGGTCATCGGCGTGCGGCCGGAGGCCCTGCGCCTGGTGACGGACGCCACCGAAGATCAGGCGATGCAGGTCCGCACGGAGGTCGTCGAGCTGCTCGGCCACGAGACGATCGTCTACGGGAGTATCCGCGGTCAGAATGTGGCGACCGCCACCTCCGGCGCCGGCTCATCGTTGCCCTCTGGGCGGGCGAAGGTCATCGCCAGGCTCGACGCACGTCGTCAGCCCGCAGTGGGCGAGACGATCACCCTGGCGATGTCGCTGG
>DATMZL010001145.1:0-2086 GCA_035607075.1 Polyangia bacterium | reverse complement strand
ATCCCGTGAACTTCAGCGTCTACCTCGACGATGGGTCCGTCGCGCGCCTCGATGCGATGTGTGCCAAGACGGGCACGTCGCGGAATGCCCTCATCCGGCGGGCGATACGCGATCTGCTCGACCGCGATCGCCCGTCCTGGCCGGAAGAGGTCCTGACCTTCGAGCCCGACCCGACATTCCCGGCGTTCGAATCCCATCGCCGAGAGCTCGCTTCAGCGGTGGCGGATCCGTTCTCGCGTCAGCGAAAAAAGCCGCACGCCGGACGAGGAAAACGGACGCGGAGCTGACCGATGGCGCTCGCGTATCTGCTCGACACCAACGTCGTCAGCGACTTCGTGCGCGGTGAGGCAACCGTGAAGCGTCGTCTCGTCGACACGCCCCACGAGCAAGTCGCTTTTTCGACAGTAACGGTGATGGAGGTGAGCTACGGGCTGGCGCTGGCTCCCGCGCGAGCCCGTAGAATCCGGCCTCTGATCGAAGCGATGTTCCGTGCGGTTCAGACCTTGGCTTTGACAGTCGAGGACGCGCGTGCGGCTGGAACGATTCGGGCGGTGCTTCGCAACCGCGGAACGCCGATCGGACCCTATGACATCTTGCTGGCGGGCTGCGCGATGGCGCGGGGCCTGACGTTGGTCACCGCGAACGTGCGCGAGCTGGGACGCGTCGCCGGACTCTCCGTCGAAAACTGGCGCGAATAATCCTTCGATTAAAGTCCCGCGCGCTCGATGATCGACGAGAGGGGGATGCTGATGGTCTCGGCGCAGCGGTCCAGCTCGCCGCGCAGCTCGTGGAACGCCTTCTGCAACACTTGCGCGTCCAGGATCACCTCGATGTCGTCGGGCGCGGGCAGGAACGGCGCGCCCGTCGCGATCGCAAGATACGACCGGAGGAAGGCGCCCGATACCCAGCGATACCAGGCGTCGGCCCACGGCGCGGCGAGGGAACGATCCTCGCTGCGCACGACCGCGGTCTCGAGCAACGCCGTGAACGCCGCGTAGTGGAACGATCGGATCATCCCGGCGACATCGCGCAGACCGTTGTGCCGCCGGCGGCGCTCGGCCAGCGTCTCGGTGGGCGGCCCGTCGAAGTCGATGATGACGAAGTCCTTGCCCGTGTAGAGCAGCTGCTCCAGGTGGTAGTCGCCGTGCGTGCGGATCTGGAGGCCGGTCAACCGCTGCCCGAGGTAGGGCTCGAACACCTTCAGCACCGGTTCCTGGCCCCCGATCAGGCGGCGCGCATCGTCGACGATGCCGGCGGGGATGCGGCCGACGCTGTCGCGGAGCAGCCGGATCGTCTTGCCCACCAGGTTTCGCACCGACTGGTAGTTCGAGCGGCGGTCCAGCGTCGAGTACGGGACCGGTGTGAAGCTGGCGTCGTCGACGTTGCCCGCGAGCGCGAGGTGCATCTCGGCGGTGCGGCGGCCGAGCAGCGCCGCCAGATCGAGGTAAGCGCCGATGACGTCGCGGGCGACGGCGGGCGGTTCGGCCGCGGACAGCGCGCCCAGGCGGCGCGGCGCCGCTTCCGGCGCGGCGTCCTCGCGGTGGCGCGTGAGCACGCGTTCGAAGTAGCGGCGCAGCTCGCCGCGCGCGTGCTCCCAGGCGGTGCCTTCGTTGGGGACGTAGGCTTGCAGGACGGCCAGCGTGCTCGGCTCGGCGCGGTGGCGGCTGTATTCGATCGCGCCGACGACGTTGGGCGTGAGGCCGGGCGCGCGCGTGTTCATGAAGCGCCCGAGCTCCAGCTCGGGGCTTTCGCCTTCCTCGAGGCGGCGGAACATCTTCAGGAGGTAACGGTCGCCGTAACGGATCGCCGCTGCGGCGTGCTGCGCGCTGATGTTGGCGGGCTCGCCCTCGGGAACCTCGAGGTCGGTGAACGGCGTCGCGTCGATCGCGCCGCCAAAGCCGGGCGCGCGGGTGCGTGCGACCACCGCCGCGAGCACGGCGCGCGCGGACGGGGCGTCCTCCATCGCGTCGACCAGCGTCGCGTCCTGCTCGGGCGTCGTCAGCTGCGCGACGATCGCGTGCGGCGCCAGGTAGCGCGCTTCTGTCACCGCCGCGAGCGGCAACACGTAACGCTCCGCTTCGCGGTC
>DATMZL010001546.1:0-5507 GCA_035607075.1 Polyangia bacterium | reverse complement strand
CGACATGGTCGTGCTCAAGCTCGACACGGCGGGCACCGTCGTCTGGGCCAAGACGTGGGGCGGCCCGAGCTACGACAGCGCGTACGACCTCGCCTTCGACAGCGTCGGAAACCTCATCGTAGTCGGCGAGAGCTACGACTGCAGCGAAGGGTGCAGCAATTCCGCTTTGATCATGAAGATGTCGCCCGACGGTGCGCTGATCTGGTCGGGGGCATACGAGACCGAGAAGTCAGCTTTCGCCGCGACCGACTTCACGGTCTACACGGCGGCCTACGCGGTGACCGTCGATACTGGCGGAGACATCGTGGTCGCCGGAACCAGCTGGACCTTCAGTCCCTTACTGGGCACCTCGCTGCTTTTGAATCGCAACTCGATCCTCGTCTTCAAGCTGGACCCGGACGGCGCGACGATTTGGGCGTCTGATTGGATCGTCGCCGACGGATCGTCGGAGTCGATCAACTTCCACGCGGTAACGACGGACGCTGACCGAAACATTTACGTCGGTGGACGACAATGCAGCGATGCGTTCGTCTGTGAATTCGACCCGCTCGTTCTGAAGCTGGAGCCCGCGCTCGGATCGCTCCGATGGGCTCGGACCATATCCGGCGCCGGGTGGGACTCGGCGGGCAGCGTGGCTTGGGACCCCGGCGGCCAGCTCGTCGTATCTGGCGTAAGGGACGGGTCGGGAGTTCCCGATCTCCTCCTCTCCCGGTATGACGCGTCGGGCGCCTTGCTCGATCACCGGCGCACCAGCCTCGGTCCTCTCCCGACGAGCGCCGGCGTGAACGAAGTGGGGATGGTACTGGGGCCGGAAGGCCAGCCGATCGTCGTCGGTCGGGCAGGACCGGCGGGCGGCCAGACCTGGGTGAAACAGTCCGTCACTCCGGTCGACGTGCCGGAGACAACGTCGAGCCACGTAGAGCGCGACCACCTGATCTTCGCCTCGCCCAACTTGGAGGCTCAGGATCTCGCGGTGCCGACGGCGATTCCGTCTGGGGCCGTCGTCGACTCCGCGGCAGGAGGTCCCGACGTCTTCTTGTCAGTTGATGCCACGCCGTCGGTGATCGGAAAGCTGTCGTTGAGCGGCGCACCGGTGGACCCCAGCCGCGTGAGCTTCCAGGTCGACGGACTCCCGGTTTCGGCTTCCACCGCGTCCGACGGATCGTACGAGATCTTCGGCATCGTCCCGGGGCTGCACCAGGTGCTTGTCTACCAAGCTAGCGGCCCCAACTGTGGCCTCGAGTTCATGGGGGCGGTCAGCGTCACCACGATCGCTGGGTCGCCTGCCGTCGCAAACATCGACCTCACGCCGTTCACGGGAAAGCTCGTCGGGCAACTGACGGTCAACGGCGCTTGGTTCATTCCCGGAGAGGAGGTGACCCTGAGCGTGAACGGATTGATGAATCTGGGCGCGAGCGTGCTCGGCTGTCCGATCGTCAAGTCCGAGGCGAGCGGCCGGGTTGAGACGTATCTCACCGGAGGAACCTACTCGGCCGTCGTCACGACGAGCCGTGGAAACCGCCTCGGCTACCTGAATTTCGTCATCACAGCCGGCCAGGTCACTGACCTTGGCACCGTCGACTTCACGCCCGAGCAGGTCGACATCGCGCTCAACCCAACCTGCACGGGCTTTCCGAGCCCAGCCGAATCGGATCACGGGTGGGGCGGTGGCTCGAACGCGTGCGAGATCGTCGACGGCAAACTCTGGTACGAAACCTCGGCGCACGGCCTCGCGTTCACGGGCGGCCACCAGACGGCGGCCGGCGGACCACCCTACGTCGAGCCCGCAGGCGTGCGCCACGCGGTGATCGACTTCGGCGCGCCCAAGACGTTCCGCGCTGTGACGATCTGGTGGCACGGCGTCGAGCACACGCCGGATGTCGGCACGCTAGAGGTCTGGAACGGCTCGAGCTGGGTCGCGATCCCTGGCGTGCAGCGGCAATACGGGAGCGTTCACGTCGATGGGCTCGACTCCGGTTACTCCGACTCGGACATGTACACGTTCCCGCCCGTCACGGGCTCCAAGGTCCGCTACAGGTTCGATAACAACGGCAACAACATCCTCGGAACGCTGAACATCCACGGCTGGATCTACGAGATGGAGGTGTGGGCGCAGCTCGGGGACGCCCCCCTCGACGGTGGAACGACGGAGGATGGCGGGACGGGCTTCGATGGCGGGATCGATCCGAATGTGTGCGCGCACGACATCTGTGTGCCCGGGAGCGCGGTGTCGAGAACCTGCTCGCAGGGTTTCTTCTGTGCAGCTCGGATCTGCCTCACCGATCCAGGTTGCTGCTCCATCGCCTGGGATGCGACCTGCGTCGCCGCTGTCGACAGTGTTTGTCACGTCGCATGCGATGGAGACGGCGGGGTACCGTCGGGCGCGCCGATCGGCGCGCCGTGCACCGCGATCGGCGATTGCGTTCCGGGTGCGTACTGCACAGACGGGGTCTGCTGCAACAGCGCGTGCGGCGATAGCCACGACGACGACTGTCAGGTGTGCTCGGCCGCCAAGGGCGCCACCGCCAACGGACAGTGCACATTGCTGTCGTCGACGCACATGTGCCGCGTCAGCAGCGGTGACCAGTGTGACCTGGGCGGGTTCTGCGCGGGCGGGCCCAACTGCCCGGCGAACACGTCCGCCTCGAGCACCACCTGCTACACGCGGCCCGCGGACGATCAGTGCGCGTCCAAGGAAGCAGAGATCCATTGCGGGACCAACCTGACGTGCCCGGCCCCGAGTCAATGGCCATCCGGAAGCTGCGAGGCGCCGGACGCGAGCGACCTCGTGACGCTGTACGATGACGCCGGCGGCACTGTCACGGTCCAGCTGACGTATCCCTGGGATGGGACGATCTCCGTCACGCGCGCGACCGGGTGTCCGCCGGCAACCGGCTTCACGTTCCCGCCCGCGACCGATCCGACCGTCGATCCGGCGAGCATTTACTGGGATCTGAACGCGGTTCCCCCGCTCGACTGCACGAACGGGGATGTCCAGGTCTGTATCACGTATCCGCAGAGCTGGTTCGGCGGCACCGACCCCGCGGAGGTCAGCTCGCTGGAAAGCTACCTGCAGCTTCGCCATGGAACTTCGGCCGCCCAGATCAGCCCGACCACCTGCGATCCGGATTTGGCGGGCTGGAGCTACCTGCCGCAGACGGTAGACGCGACGACCAACGTCGTGTGCGCGAACACGTGCACGCTCTCGCCGTTCGCCTTCATGGTCCCGAGCAGCGTCGCGCAGATCCCGACCGTGCATCCGCCCGCGGCCATCGTGGCCGAGGCGACCAGCGCCGCGGGCGCCATCGTCAACTTCACGACGAGCGCGAGCGACCTCGAGGACGGGCCCCTCTCACCCACCTGCCTGCCCGCGTCCGGCAGCACGTTCCCGCTTGGGGCGACTACTGTGACGTGCCACGCGACCGACTCCGACCATCTCACGGGAACCGCAACGTTCACCGTGACGGTCGCGGATACGAAGGGCCCGGTGTTCACGAACGTGCCGGCGTCGCCGGTCGTGGCGTACGCGACGTGCACGGCGGGCGCCAAGGTGACGTACAAGGTCCCGACGGCGACCGACGCCGTCGACGGCGCCGTCCCGGTGCACTGCGCGCCGGCTTCAGGTAGCACGTTCGCGCTCGGAAAGACGACGGTGATCTGCAACGCGGCCGACGGCGGCGGCCGCGCGGCGCCGCCGGCGATGTTCACGATCTGGGTGCAGGTCCAGGCCCCCGCCGACGGTACGTTCTTCCTGGCGCCGATCAACCCCGACGGCAGCTCGATCTTCAACGGCGGCACGATTCCCGTGAAGTTCAAGCTCACCGGCGCGAGCGCGTCCATCGCCAATCTCACGGCGCGTTTGCTCGTTACCAAGGTATCGAGCGGTATCAGCGGCAGCGTTCTCGAGGCCACGTCGACCAGCACCGCGGACATCGGCAATGTCTTCCGCTACGACCCGACCGCCCGCCAGTACATCTTCAACCTCTCCACGAAGTCGCTCGCCGCCGGAACGTGGTCGCTGCGCGCCGATCTCGGCGACGCCGTCTACCACCAGATCAACGTTTCATTGAAAGGCAAGTGAGGATGAAAACGTCACGCTCCGCGCGCGCGCGGAGATCGGTTGCGACGATCGGGTTGCTGACTTTCGCGACGGGCGTCGCGTGCCGTGCGCCCGTCGCGGACGAAGGAGCGATCACCACCGAGCGATCAGCGCTCGATCCGAACGACGGCTTCATCAGCGGATCAGTCCTCTGGGCCGGTACCGCAGTTTCTCCGGGTAACATCTTGCTCGTCGTCTCGCCGAGTCCCGCGCCCGGCTTCTTCGACCTGAATCTCCCTGGCCAATACGCGTCGGTCGCCACGCCCGGCCCAGTGTCCGTCGACGTATGGAGCTGCGGGCTCCCGCTCCGCGCTGGTCCCGTGATCGTGCCACCGGCCGGCATGGCGACCCTGAACATCGATCTCACCTCGGCCCAGGGACGCGTGGCCGGATCGCTCGCGCTCAGGGGCGCGCCCACGCAGACGCCGGTCTTCATCGAAAACTGCCCGGCAAACCCGTTCGGGGGGCCGCCTTCGGCCGCGACTGTCGTGTTCGACTTCGCCTTTGGCACCATCGCCAACACCTTCTCGAAGTTAGTGCCGGCGATCGGCACGTACACGCTGGGCGCCCCGGGGTGGGGCTCGAAAACCGTTCAGATCGCGGCCGGACAGACGACCGACCTGGGTTTGTGGGACGCGCACCCGGGAACAATCCAGGGACACCTGTCGTGGAACGGCGCGCCGGCGCCATCCGGCACCGCGATCGAGGGCAAACTACCGTCGTCCTCCAGCCAGTACGACAGCTGGAGCGCATTCACCGGATCGACGGGCGCTTACTCGGCGAGCAACCTGCCCTTCGGAACGTACGCAACGCGTGCGGCAAACATTCCCTGCGCCGGCGCGGCCGATACAGGGCCCGTCACACTACCGCCCGACGGCTCCGAGACGTTCGACGCCGACCTGACGCCGCTCGCTGGGCGCGTCACGGGAACGCTGAAGTTCAACGGCGTGCCGGGCGGCGGTTCGATCAGGCTCGCTTGCGGCGCCTTCATCTCCGCCGACGCGACCGGAAACTTCACCTCGGGTCTGATCGGCCCGGGGACCTTTTCTGGCAACCTGTTCAACGCGTCGGGCACGACCGTGGGGCCGGTGACCGTGACGGTCGTGGCCGGTCAGACGACCACGTTCACTCAGGCGCCGGTACTCAAGAACGACGGTGACTCGTGCACACAAGGCACCGAGTGCATCTCGACCTACTGCTCGGACAAGGTCTGTTGCCACAGCGACTGCGGCACCTCCCCCGACGATTGTCAGGCCTGCTCGACGGAGGCCGGCGGGAGCATAAAAGGGCAGTGCACACCCACCGCGAGCGCCACCTGCTACACGCGGCCCGCAGGCGATCAGTGCGTGTCCAAGGACGCGACGATCACGTGCGGTAGCAACCTGACGTGCCCCGCACCGACGAGCTG
>DATMZL010000792.1:0-3578 GCA_035607075.1 Polyangia bacterium | reverse complement strand
CCCGCCGCCCGGGTCCATGTAGCTCTGGCCCGCCTTGAGGCCCGCGTCGGTCAGCGCGGTCGTGCTCGGGGTGGTGTCCAGCAGGTAGACGTACGGCGCGTTCCGGTTCGCGGCCGGCAGGTCCGGACCGATCGATACAAGCACCATCGGTCCCAGGCCGCTGTCGAATCCGAGCGGCGCGCGCATCTCGAGATAGTAGTGCGTCAACGTCGGCGGCGTGCCCTGCGCGTCGCCGCGAATCCCCGGGCCCGGACGCGACTTCGGCGCCGGGATCTGCACCAGCTGGACGCCGTCGCAGGGCAGCTCCTGCGGAACCATGGTGATCGTCGTCGACGTGCCGGCCTTCACCAGGTTGCAGCCGCTCATCCAGCCCTGGTGGTACTTGTGCACGGCCGACGGGTGGTGCGCGCCGTTGCCCATGAACGACAGCGAGTTCGCATACTCGATGTGCTGGCAGTTCGACGTGTTGTCGGACAGCGTGACGCCGCCCGTGCAGCGGTTGCCGCTGACGGTGCCGCCGCAGCACATGGTCGGCTCGTGCGTCATGCCGAAGTTGTGCCCGATCTCCTGCGAGTAGCCGACGAGCTCGTGGAACGAGTAGCTCGAGTACGTCGCGATCTTGCTGGGCGATCCCTCGTCGCCCCAGGTGCCGCAGTTCGCGCCCGACGGGATGCGGCCGTACACCCAGAAGTAATGGTTGAACGTCATCCCCAGCGCGGAGATCTCCGACGCCACCGTCGATCCGTTGCCGGTCTGGTCGGAGGACGGTCCGCAGCAGGCGATGGTCAGGCAGTTGTGCACGGGCAGCGTGTACGGCCCGAAGTACATCGGCTGCGTGTCCTGGATGCCGTACGAGATCTCCTGGAACATGTGCCGCTGCGACTGCCCGGTGCCGCCGATGACGGTCATGATGTTGGCGGCGTTGGGCGCGCCGGTGGCGGTGGAGCCGCCGCCGCCCGTGATGTCGAACATCATCGCGGCGATCGTGCGCGGCGCCTTCGACGGCGCCGTCAGCAGCGCGCCTTGCGACGTCGGGTCGACGGGACTCGGCTGATCGACGTCGCCGCCCGGCTCGTCCGGCTGCTCGCAGCTGACGACAAATGCAGCGGCCAGTAACAGGCCGCCAACCAGGGAACCAACCTGCTTGATGCGCTTGGACATGGACTCCCCCGTGGGATGAATGTCCGGACCAGGGTCCGTCGGGGAACGTTTTTACAGCACGGGCGGCGTTTTTTCGCCCCCACGGCGCATGAAAGCCCTGGACATACACGGGCCATGAAGCGCGACTTCCGCTCGGCATCCCTCGCCCTCGTTGCTGGCTTCTTCGTCGTCGGTGCGTGCGCCACCAGCGAACCCGGCGGGACAGTCACCACCGGCAAGGGCGGGACGACCGGAACCGCCGGTAACGGGTCGACGGGTTCGGCCGGTACGGGTCAGACTGGCAACGCCGGGACCAGCGGACAGGCGGGCACCGGCGGCAGCACGTCGACGGGGTCGGCCGGCAACGGCTCGACCGGCAGCGCCGGCACGACGGGTTCCGCCGGCGACGGCGCGACCGGAACGGCCGGTAACGGGATGGCCGGGATGAACGGCATGGCAGGACGTGGCGGCACAACCGGTGCGGCGGGTGCGGCGGGCGCGATGGGGATGGCTGGGCGCGGTGGCACCACGGGTACGGCCGGCGCAGGCGGGCGCGGCGGTACGACGGGAACGGCTGGCCGCGGCGGTACCACGGGTACGGCCGGCACCACCGGCGGAGGCGGTTCCACGTCGACGACGGGCACGGGCGGCGCGATGACGACAGCGACGCCGCTCGACTGCGGTCCGAACGGCTACGTTGTCGAGAACCACGGACCGCCCTCGAACCGCGTGCTCTACGTGATCCTCGGCGACGGCTTCACGACGGCCGACAACGCCGCGGGCGGCGTATTCGAGAAGGACGTCGCGAACTCGATGCTCCGGCGTTTCAGCCAGAACGCGTTCCCGTACAACCGCTATCGCAACTTCGTGAACATCTGCGGCATCAAGCTGGTCAGCACCGGCGCGATCTGCGGGTCCAGCACGCTCGGCTGCTGCGGTGACGACTCGAGCCGCCTCGCCAACTGCAACATGACGGCGGTCAACGCCGCGTACAACGCGCTGCCGAAGACGCTGACCATCGACTGGCGCGCGGTCATGCTGAACGGCTCCAGCTGGTGGAACTCGGGCGGCACGACGATGCTCTACTCGGGCGGCAACACCGACGCGCCCGGCGCGGCGTTGCACGAGGGCGGCCACGGCTTCCACCAGCTCGCCGACGAGTACGGCACCTGCACGGGCGCGGGCTGCGGCATGAACACCAACAGCACCGGCACGACGGGCACCGTCTACCAGGAGGTGAACTCCTGCGGTAACCCGATGACGACCGACGGCAAGTGGGACATGTGGATCGGCTACAACGCGACCGGCGCGACCGGCGTCCAGAGCACGTTCCTGAACAGCCGCTACGTCGGCACGGGCCAGTACCGCCCGTCGGACAACTCGATGATGAACAGCCTGTTCTGCGGCCGCGATCAAGCGAACTGCACGGCGAACACCGCCTACAACCAGGTGTCGCGCGAGCAGATGGTCATGAGCATCTGGAAGCGCATCAAGCCAATCGACTCGACCGAGCCGGCGGCCGGCGCCGTCACCAGCCCCGGCACGCTGAAGGTCAACGTCATCGATCCGAACGTCATCAGCGTCGACTGGACCGTCGACGGCACGACGACCGTCAACGGCGGCGTCACCTTCGACACCTCCAGCCTCGGCGCCGGCAGCCACACCGTCTCGGCGAAGGCTTACGACAACGCCGGCATGGACCTGGTCCGCTACCGCGGCTCGACCTGCCCGTCGTCCGTCACGGGCAGCTACTGCCACCGCACCGCGTGGAAGAACTCGATCCAGACCGTGACCTGGACGTTCACGAAATAGCCGAGCACACTGAGGACGTGCTCGCCCCGTCCTCGTCGCCGTACGCGTCCTCGTAGTCGTCCTCGATGTCGAAACGCCTGCTGCTGATTCTTGGCTGCGGCCTCGTTGCCGTGCTGATCGTCTGGCTCGCGTGGCGCGAGAAAGAGGAAGCGGCTGCGCCTCTGCAGAACGAGGCCCCCGCCCCCGTCGCGGAGGCGCGGCGCTTGCCGCCGATCCCCCACACGCCACCGGCGCAAGAGACGCCGCCTTACAAGGAAGAGACGACCACCAGCGACGGAGTCCCTATCGCGCCCCCGCGCGGCGAGGTCGCTGGGCAAGCCCACCCGCATCCGATCACGCCCCAGCACGTGCGCATCTACGGCGAGAACCACCTGGTGGGCGCGATCGAAGGCGCCATGGAGGTCAAGGACGTGAAGGGAATGCGGCGCCTGCTCGAGCAGTATCGGCGCGAGTACCCCGAGGACGATCAGGAAGTGCAGGACGGCTACGCGGCCATCGCCGATTGCATGGAGCATCCCGGCGCGGCCACCCGCGCGGCCGCAGAGCGCTGGATCGATTCACACAACGGCTCGACCGCGAAACGCTACGTCGTGCGCTACTGCATCGAGCCGGCCTCGCAGTAGCGC
>DATMZL010000525.1:0-3286 GCA_035607075.1 Polyangia bacterium | reverse complement strand
GCAACGACGAGTTCGACAGCGTCGCCACGCCGACGACCGCGACCTTCACGTACACGGGCAACGGCGCTATGAAGCGCATGGCGCACCTCCAGGTCATCGAGTGGGACTACGCCGACCGGATGCGCCATGCGAGCAAGGGCGGCGGCGGCGACGTCTTCTTCACCTACGACGGCGGCGGCCAGCGCGTGCGCAAGGTCTGGGTGAAGACGGGCTCCATCGACGAACGGATCTACGTCGGCGGCTGGGAGACTTTCCGGCAGCGCACGGGCGCGATGACCAGCACACCCACGTTCCAGCGCGAGACGCTTCACGTGATGGACGACAAGAGCCGCGTCGCGATGGTCGAGACGAAGACGATCGGCGGCCCACCCACCGGCCCGCGCTGGCGCTTCCAGCTCACGAACCTACTCGGCTCGTCGACGATGGAGCTCGACGCCCAGGGCCGCGTGATCACCTCCGAGGAGTACCATCCCTACGGCAGCACCGCGTTCCAGAGCTCCGGCAGCAGCGAGGTTTCGCCCAAACGCTACCGCTACACGGGCAAGGAGAAGGACGAGGAGACCGGCCTCTACTACTACGGCGCGCGTTACTACGTGCCGTGGCTCGGCAGGTGGACCGCTCCCGATCCTGCTGGCCATGCGGACGGGCTAAACCTGTATCAATTTTGCCGCAATTCGCCCGTGTCTCGCCAGGAGATGGATGGCAGCGAATCGATTTCCGCGGCTGAACTCAAAGCTGTCAGCGCGGAGGCCCGAAAACTAGGCACCGAGGGCTTGCAAGCGCGTGCTGAGGAGATGAGGAAGCGCGTTGGGCTCTCGCCGCGAGGAGCGCGCACCAAGGCCGCGAAATACTACGACAAGGGCGGACAACTGCGGTTGACCTACACACTGACGAGCATTGGAAACTACAGCGCGGGAGCCGGCAAGAATCTCGCTCGGATCGGGAGCCTTCTTCCCGACGCGAACCAGTCGCTGGCGCTCATTACGACCGCGCGTGAGCATGGCGTCGACTCGGTCAGCGGGCGCGGGACGGCCTCCGTCGAAACGTACGGTGAGGGCGGGCTCGACTACCTCATGGAAAACAAGAGGCGCCTGGGACTACCGGAAAGCGTGACCAAGAATTGGGAACCTGGTCTTCGGCTCCGGAATCCGGAGTCGAAATTGAAGAAACCACGCAGAGTCAACCCGGCGTTCATCCCGGGGGAAGACCAGCTGCTCGGATACGCGGCCCAGACTCGCCTGAGTTTCAAGGATTTTGAATCGTTCGTGCGAGAGACGTTGGGAAACAAGGAGGGAAATGAGGCTCTGGCAGGACTGAACGAAGAAGCAAAACTCACGTGGGAAGCGTACGCGTTCCTCCGTCCTTACGGCGAGGAGCTGGACCTCAAGAAGAAGAAGACGCAGGCCTTCGGCGTCAGGACGGCGTTCGAGCTTCTCGTCGCGGAGGCCAAGAAGGAAGGACGCGCGGTCAACCTGAATGAGGTCTTGACCAATGTCGACATCGCGGGCGATCCGGTGGTGAGGAAATCGAAGGCCAGAGCGGCGGAGACGCTGATCTTCAACACCATCCTGGACACAGTGAGGCAACAGGAGAAAGATAGGTCAGCTCCGGTTCAACCTGCGCCAAGATGAAAAGTCTCTCGATAACGTTTGTGCTCGCCGCTGCCGCAACGAGCAGCGTTCTTCCATCGCCGATTTTCACAATGAACATAGCGAAGGGCGCCGCGGCGAAGGAACCGTCGCCTGCTCCCGCGCAGTGGAGGGACGTGTTTTCGTTGGCCAAGGGAGACTCGCGAATGCTGCTCGGGCTTTGGGCGGGGGACGATGGATCCCTATGCGCTGTGGGTGGGGTCATCGTGCAGGGAAAAGACAAAGGCCATTTCGCGACCACAGACTTGCCCGACGGGCACTTGCTGTACGACGTCTGGGGCAGGGACTCCTCGAGCCTGGTTGGCGTCGGCTCCCGCCAACTCATCATGCGTTTCGCTCAAGGACGATGGATGACGGAACGACCTCAACAAGCCGGCAACCCACGACAGCTGCTCCTCTACGCAGTTGGACCTTTCCTGGGAGGAACGGTCGCTGCCTACGGTCCGGCGGAGGAAGGGCTCAAGCAACTCCCGAGCGGGTGGCAACCCCTCACCGCCGGTGATCGGGAGAGCCTACGTCAACGAATCGGTCATCATGGACAGCCCTTTACGCCCTGTCGAACTGGCGCTCCGCAACGGGGCGCGACCCGAGACGGCACGGGCTGGGTCATTTGTCCGGATCGTCAGGTATTCCTGAGGCGCAACGATACCTTCGAACCGCGGGGGCGCGCTCCGGCCAACTGTACAAGCGGCCTGCCAGTCTACGGCGCGATCATTCAGAACGAGGAGCTATTCCTGACCTGCGAAGGCGCCGTGTGGCGAAACCGTGACCTTGCGTGGGTACACGAAAGAACCCCGGAGAAGGTGCAGGGGTTCGCGTCGACGCACAGCTGCCTGTACGCGATCGGCGATCATTCGATAATGGCGCGTTGCTAACCCGCTCGTCGAATTGGCCTGAGAGCCGAGTGACCTGCGAGGACTTGCCCGACGTTGGCCCGGATGAGATCGTAGGCATGTGAGGGTCAGCAACGGGCGGGGAGTCACCGGCGAAAACGGGGCCGTCACCGCGTGCGCCGTCTTGTTCGCGTGTGGTCTCGCTGTCGGATGCGGCGGTCGCTCGAACGCCGGCGGCGGCGGTCACGCCGGAACGACCGGGAGCGCCGGCGCGACGGGGAACGCCGGAGCCGCCGGCGCGACCGGAATGGCCGGCGCGACCGGAATGGCCGGCGCGACTGGAATGGCCGGCGCGACTGGCGTCGCCGGAAGCGGGGGCACCGGCGGCGGGCGAGGGGGCGGTTCAGGCACCGGCGGTACCGGGGTGCTGACCAGCGTCAGGGTCTTCGCTGGCGACGCATGGATGGTGGACGACGGGCCGGCGTGCACCTACGAAGCGGGCGCGACGGGCGATCGCTGGTGCGCGTTCATGACCGGCACGGCAGCGGTCGGCTACAGCCTCTACGTCGTCAACGTATCGAAGGTGATCGCCGGCGTTCCGGTCACGTGCGGTCAGAGCGACCCGAACTGTTTGCTCCTCACCTCGCTGGTGCTCGCGGCCGACGGCCACGTTCCAACCGAGCACGGCACCTTCTTCCGGGGCGATACGCTCGTCTACTACGACAACGCCACGCTCGCCGCCACGGTCTGGCGGCCAGGAATGACGAAGGGACGGATCCTGGCGGTCGCCTCTTCGTACCTGGA
>DATMZL010000798.1:0-4171 GCA_035607075.1 Polyangia bacterium | reverse complement strand
GTCCTCCTGGTCGATGAACATGCGCTCGATCATCTGAACGGTACGAGCGCGTGATGAAACGCTTCGCGGCTTCGCCATTCGAGTGATCGGTTGTAAGCGACCGCCGCACCCGGTCAAGCACTGCCGCGCGAGACAAAATGTGTTCGATTATCAGATTGTTAAGCGTTCTTGGCGGATCGGGCGGAACCGGAGCGCGGCGCCGTCGTGCAATGGGTTAGTGTACGAACGTCAGCAGGCGCCCATGACCACGGAGACGCGCACGCGGGGCGGCGTCTCCCCCGGCGAACAGGGGGAGATCGATGACCTGACGCTGGCGCGGGCGCGCGCCGGCGACGATGCGGCCCGCGCCGCCCTGGTCGACCGTTACCAGCGGCGCCTCTACGCGCTGGTGGCGCGCATGATGGTGACGCGCCCCGAGCTGGTCGACGACCTGGCGCAGGAAGCGTTCGTGAAGGTGTTGCGCGGGCTGCCGCAGTTCGATCCGCGCGGGCCGGCGCGCCTGTCGACGTGGATCCTGACGATCGCGGCGCGTACGTGCCTCGATGTCCTGAAGGCGAAGCGCCCGGCGGCCGAGACGATCCCAGAGTCGCTCGCGGCGGCGTCGAATCCGGAGGACGAGACGGCGCAGCGGCAGATGGGGCGGCGCGTGCAAGAGGCGATGGCGCGGCTGCCCGAGGAGATGCGCGCGGTGGTGATCCTGCGCGCGTACCACGACTTCGACTACGACGAGATCGCGGCGGCGCTGGGGCTGGAGCTGGGCACGGTGAAGTCACGGCTGGGCCGCGCGCGCATCGCGCTTCGAGACGCACTAGAGGAAACGCCATGAGCGACGTGGAAAAACCCGACAACGGGTCCGACGGCTTCTCCGACGAGGAGCTGCGACGCCTCGACAGCTGGACGGCGCCCGCGCCGCCGGCCGACTTCACGGCGCGGGTGATGAACCGCGCCCGCGCACAGGCCGCGCCGGCCTCGGCTTCGGCGTCGGCGTCTGCCAAGAAGGAGGTCCGCCGGCCGCCGATGTCGCGCGCCGAGCGCGAGCGCCGGCAGCGGCGGCGGACGGCACTGGCGACGGTGCTGGGGGCGGTTGCGGTCTCGGGCGGCGGCGGCTTCGTCGCCTGGCAGGCGGTGGCCGCGGCGGGCCCCTCCGCCGTCGGCGGGATGACCGTCTACATCGGCGCGCTCGCGTTCGGCGGGATCTTGCTGATCGCCTCGCTGATGGGCGGCCACGACCACGACGCCGATCACCACGTCGGCGGCGATCACGACCAGCTCAGCGAGCACGACCCACACGATCATCACGTCGGCCATGCCGCGCGCGCGGCGCTGGTCCTGCCGTTCCTCAGCGTGCGGTTCTGGATCTTCGGCCTGGCGTTCTTCGGTCTGACGGGCGTCTTGCTGCGCGGCCTCGGGTCGACGTCGCCGCTGCTGGCCGCGGTGGTCGCCGCCGTCGTCGGTTTGGCGCTCGGCTACGCGGCGGCGCGCCTGTTCCAGAAGCTCGCGCGCGAGACGGTGGGCGAGCTGGCGCCCGACGGCGGCCAGGTGGGACGCGAGGGGAAGTTGCTGCTGCCTGTGGCGCGCGGCCAGCGCGGAAAGGTGCGCGTGATCGGCGCCGGCGGCGCGACGACCGATCTGCTCGCGGAGTCCGACGACGAGCGGGCGCTGCCGGCGGGCGCGACCGTCTTGATCGTCGCGATGCGCGGAACCGTCGCCGTCGTCGAGCTCAGTCCGGCGCCGTCGTCACCTTCACCCGAACAAGGAGACCGCACGTGAACCTGAATCCGAGCGAGCTTCCGGGTTTCTCCACACCGCTGATCGTGGGCCTGGGCGGCGCCCTCGCGCTCATCGTCCTCCTGCTGTTCGTCGCGCGTTTCATCTACATCTGCCGGCCGAAC
Organism: Polyangia bacterium; assembly: GCA_035607075.1. Lineage (GTDB taxonomy): Bacteria > Myxococcota_A > Polyangia > Fen-1088 > Fen-1088 > JADGRB01. The sequence goes on along the minus strand of DATMZL010000798.1, from coordinate 2,279 downwards.
GAGATCCTGATCTTCTCCGGCCGCAAGCACCGCAATCCCGACGGCAGCGAGAGCGGCTACCGCGTGATCTTCGGCGGCCGCGCCTGGCGCGTACCGATCATCGAGCAGGTCCGGAGCATGGACATGCGCACCATCCCGATCGACGTGCAGGTGCAGGGCGCGTACACGCGCGTCGGCATCGCGCTGAAGGTCAAGGCGATCGCGGTTGTGAAGATCTCTTCGAACCCGCAGATGGTGATGAACGCGGTCGAGCGCTTCCTGGGCCGCGACGCCAGCACCATCCAGTCGGTCGCTGCGGAGACGCTTGAGGGCAACCTGCGCGGCGTGCTGGCGACGCTGACGCCGGAGGAGGTGAATGAGGATCGCCTGAAGTTCGCCGACTCGTTGGTCGTTGAGGTCGAGTAGGATCTGGCGAAGTTGGGTCTGCATTTCGACGTCCTCAAGATCCAGCACGTCACCGACGACACGAACTACCTCGCATCGATCGGGCGCGAGCGCATCGCGCACGTCGTGCGCGACGCGGAGATCGCGGAGTCGAACGCCCGCAACGAGGCGGCCAAGGAAGCGGCCGCCGCGGAGATGCGCGCGAAGGTGGCCGAGGCCGAAGCCGAGCGCACGATCGTCCAGAAGCGCAACGAGCTGCGCCGGATCGCGGCCGAACTGGAAGGCGCGGCGAAGAGCGCCGAGCAGCGCGCCGAGCAGGCGGGGCTGGCGGCGCGCGCCACCGCCGAGCAGGCGCTGCAGGCGGTGCGTCGCGATCTCGAGGCGACGCGCCTGCAGGCCGACGTCGTTGTGCCGTCGGAGATCAACCGCGAGGCCGCGTCGCTCGCGGCGGCGGGACAGGCGGCGACCATCGCCGAGAACGGACGGGCCAGCGCCGAATCGCTGCGTCTGGTCGCAGACGCCTGGAAAGCGGCCGGGCCGTCGGCGCCCGACATGTTCCTGATCAACAAGCTAGAGGAAATCACGCGCATCGTCGTCGACAGCGTCGGGAAGATTCAGCTCGGCCCGGTGCAGCTCATCGACGGCGGCGACGGGCAGACGTTTCCGCGCTTCGCCGCGGCGTACCCGCAAGCGGTCGCGACGGTGCTGCGCTCATTGGCCGACACGACCGGCGTCGACGTGACTTCGCTGCTCGCGCCGGCGGGAGGTGCACGATGACTCTGATCGTCACGTTGGTGGTTGTCGCGATCGCGTTCGCGATCGTGCTGTCGATGGTGCTGGCGCGCTTCCTGTACATCTGCCAGCCGAACGAAGTGCTCGTCTTTTCGGGCGGGCAGCGCGCGTCGGCGGGCCGCAAGGTCGGCTACCGCATCATCAAGGGCGGCCGCGCGCTGCGCCTGCCCCTGCTCGAGACCGTCGATTCGATGGATCTGACGAACATGCCGATCGAGGTCGGCGTGCAGGGCGCGTATTCGAAGGGCGGTATCCCCGTCAACGTTCACGGCATCGCCAACGTGAAGGTCGCGGGCGAGCAGCCGGTGCTCGACAACGCCATCGAACGCTTCCTGGGCGTCGACCGCGGGCGGATCATGGCGATCGCCAAGGAGGCGCTGGAAGGAAACCTGCGCGGCGTGCTCGCGACGCTGACGCCCGAAGAATTGAATCAGGACAAGATCAAGTTTGCGCAGTCGCTGCTCGCCGAGGCCGAGGACGATCTGCGGCGCATCGGGCTCGAGCTGGACACGATGAAGATCCAGGACGTCTCCGACGACGTCGGCTATCTGGACAGCATCGGGCGCAAGCAGTCGGCCGAGGTGCAGAAGACGGCGCTCATCGCCGAGGCGCGGGCGAAGGCCGAATCCGCGACGCAGGCGGCGCGCAACCACCAGGAGACCGAGCTGTCGAAGATCGAGGCCCAGATCGCGACGGCGCGCGCCGACAACGCCCGCCGGCTCGCGGACGCGCAGACGCGCAGCGGGGCGCTGGTCGCCGAGGCGCAAGGCCAGGTCGCGTCGCAGCTGGCGCGCGCCGAGGGCGAGCTGGACGTGCAGAAGGCGCGCATCGAGCAGGTCAAGCGCAAGCTGGCCGCCGACGTGCTGGAACCGGCGCGCGCATCGAAGGCCGCCGCCGACGCCAGCGCGAAGGGCGCCGCCGCCCAGATCGTCGAGCAAGGCCGCGCGACCGCCGCCGCGATGGGCGAGATCGCCGCGACCTGGCGCGAGGTCGGCCCGGGCGCGCGCAGCGTATTCCTGATGCAGAAGGTCGCCGACCTCACCCGCATCGTCATGGGCACCGTCGGCTCGCTGAAGGTCGACAAGCTCACCGTCCTGGGCGGC
>DATMZL010001081.1:0-4419 GCA_035607075.1 Polyangia bacterium | reverse complement strand
AAAAGCTCGAGGCGCACTACCGCGCCGTCGGTGGCGTCGCGTACAAGACCGGCATGGAGCAGCGGGGCGAAGCGCAGGCGCGCATGCAGGAGCTCGCGGCGCCGGAGCAGACGCCCAACCCGTCCTGCCTGCCCACCAAGCCCATCGTCGACGCCGCTTGCAAGAACGCTCAGTGATCAGCGACGGCGATCCGACAGCACCAGCGCGAGCCCGCCGAGGACGGCGGCGCCCGAGATCGCGAGCCGCGGGCTGACCGATTCGCGCAGGAAAACGACGGCGCCGGCGGCGGCGATCACGGGAACACTGAGCTGCAGGATCCCGGCTTGCGTGGCGGTCAACCCGCGCAGCGCCCGGTACCAGATCGCGTAGCCCAGTCCCGACGTCACGCCGCCCGACACGGCGGCCAGGACGACACCGCGGGCGCTGACCGTCGCCGAGGACGCGAAGATCAGGTTCACCAGCAGCGCCAGCGGCACCGCCCAGACGAAGCTGCGCGCGTTGGCGGCCAGCGCGTTCGTCGCCTTCTTGCCGGCCAGCGAGTACGCGCCCCAGGCGCTGCCCGCTACGACCATCAGCGCGCTGCCCAGCGGATCGGGGCGGCGCAGCGACGGCAGCATCAGCCAGGCGAGCCCCGCCCCGGCGGCGGCGATGCCGACCCACGACCGGAAGCGCGGTCGCTCGCCCGTCGCGATGCCCCACCCGATCATCGTGATCTGCACCGAGCCGAACAGAATCAGCGCGCCGGTCGCGGCCCCGATTCGCAGATACGCGAAGGTGAACGGCGCGGCGTAGGCGAACAGCGCGAGCGGGCCGATCACGCCGCCCTCGCCGCGGAACGGCGACGGGCCGTGCTGCCCCCACACGATCGCCGCCAGCACGAACGCGCCCACCGCCAGGCGCACCGTCGTGAACGTGGCGGCGTCCATGGCGCCCGCGCCCAGCGCCATCCGCGTCAGGATCGAGTTCGACGCGAACGCGACCAGCGCGAGCAACGTCAGCAGCGCGGTCTCGGAGCGGCGGGGCATCGCGGACGGCGTGGCGACGGTACCACGCCCGCGCCGTCGTCACTGCGGGCCGCGTATCGTCGCCAACTCCTCGTCGAAGTAGGTGGGCAGCACGCCCCACGGATTGGGCTCGCCCTGATCGGTGACGAACACCCAGCCCGCGCCGTTCGAGACCACCCGGGACAGCGCCGCGCTGGCCTCGCCCATCGGCACGCTGTGCACGAAATGACAGAAGCGCGACGCCGAGTTCGCGGTCATCCACGACGGCGGTTGGTACTCGTTCTGGTATTCGGTCCAGTTGCGCGCGAACTGCACCATCATGTCGAAGAAGTAGATGTACGTCGGGCAGAATCGCGTCCCGATCGCGAGAAACGCGCCCGAATCGCGCGCCAGCACCGCACTCGCCATCCGGTGGTACATCGCCTCCATCGCGGTGCAGTCGCTGTCCATCGGCCCCTCGGCGAAGTAGATTCCCGACGGCGTGTAGAGGTCGTAGTAGCGGTTGATGTCGGCGATGACGTCGGCCTCCGGCCGCGCGCCGTAGCTGGTCCCGACATAACCCAGCATCTTGATCCCGGCGGCTTGTCCCTGCCCGATCACCTTCGTGTAGCCCGGATCCGTCGCCGTTCCCGGCCCGCTCTCCGGGTTGAAGACGATCATGCCGACCGTCGGCGCGCCCGCGATCAGCGTCTGCCACTGGGCGTTGCTCGGATCGAAGTAGGCGGGCACCGCCATCCGCAGCGCGCCCGTCGGATGACCGCCGTCGACGGAGATATCGAAGCGCGCGTCCGGCTGTCCCGATATGCCTGCGTCCGCGCTCTGGGTCCCGCCGGAACACGACGCCAGCGCCAGCGCCGTCACCGCACCCAGCAGGACACCGACGATTCCACCCACCCGCATGTTCCCCCTCCCCGCGCACCCGCGCGGTCGATCGGTCGATCGGAAACAGCCTAAGCATCGCCGGACGTAAGCGGCAGGCTGATTCCGTCCGCCGCCGCAGCACCTTAGATTGCGAAGATGGTCGATCCGCGTCTGCTGCAGGCCAACGAGCGGACGTTGCTGGCCTGGGTGCGGAGCAGCATCGCCCTGATGACGTTCGGTTTCGTCATCGCGCGCATCGGCGTCTGGCTGCGGGCCGCCAGCGTCGACGGCGTCGGAAGCGCCCACCCGGCCGAGCTCGGCACCGCCTGGGTCGGGGGCGTGTTCGTTGCGCTCGGCGTGATCGCCAACCTGCTCGCAATCTTCCGCTACACCGCCGCGCGGCGCGCGATCAAGGAAGGCCGGGAGATCCCGGACGACCCTTCCCCGACCATCCTCGCCGTCCTGGTCACCGCGTTCGGCGCGATCATCGGCGTCTACCTGTTGCGGCGCTTCATCTGAACCTTAGTTTCAGCCAACGGGGGTTGGGGGGTAGGCGATGCATCGTGCCGTGGGTTGGCTCGGGTGTTTGTTGGTGGCGGGCGTGGCGGCCTGCGGCGGCTCATCCACGCCGATGCCGACGCTGGGTGGAAAAGGCGGTTCGAGCGGTTCCGGCGGCGGCACGATCGGAACGGCGGGCGCATCCGCGTGCCCCGACATCTTCGCGCAGACGCTGCAGACACTGTCGATCGACGTCGCCGACGCCGACTGGGCCGCCATCCAGAACGAGTTCCTGACGGTTGGCGCCCTGGACGACGTGACCTTCGTTCAACACAAGCCCGCCTCCTATCCGGCGGTGTTTCACTACGGCAGCGAGACGGTGAGCGACGCGTTCATCCACCTGCGCGGCGACTCGTCCTGGCGCGAAGCGGCCGCGGTCGACGGCGCGAACGGCAAGATGCAGCTCGCGATCGTGTTCGACGACGTGAACTCGGCCGCCACGTTTCACGGCGTCAGCAAGATCAAGCTCGACATGCCCCGCACCGATCCCACGTTCATGCGCGATAGGATCGCGAACACGTGGCTGCGGTCGGTCGGCATCCCGGCGCCGTGCTCCACCAGCGCGCAGCTGAGCGTCAACGGCAGCGTCTACGGCGTGTTCGTGGCCGAGGAAAACATCGGCCATGGCGTGCTCAAGGAGTTTTTCCCCGGCAACGCCGGCGGAGATCTGTGGGACGGCGGCGAGATCGCTCAGACCAACACGCTGAACCCGAACATCGCGCGACGGGACCAGTTCTGGGCGGCGACGACGCCCGCCGCGTTGACCGCGATCGTCGACGTCCCTGGCTCGCTGGTGTCCTGGTCCGCCGAGGCGCTGCTGAACGACGCCGACGGCTACTGGGGAGGCGACCACAACTTCTTCATCTATGACGAGGGCGCGCGCGGATTCGTCTTCTTCCCGCACGATCTCGATTCGTCGCTGGACTATCTCGGGCGCTTCGACAGCGATCCGATCACGTGGTGGTCGGTCCGCCCCGACTGGACGCTGCCGATCCCGCAGCACTACCTGATCGTCATCCACGACGATGGCCTGCGCCGGCAGTACATCGAGGCGTTGCGCGCGGAGCGCGGGCGCTTCGACGTCGCCGGGTTGCAGGCGTCGATCGATCTCGCGGCGAACCAGATCCGAACGGCCGTCGGCACAGATCCGCACCGGCCGGTCGACGTCGCGCCGGACGACTTCGAGGCCGCGGTCGCGCTCGCCCGCAGCGGCATCGCCGAGCGCGCCAAGTACATCGACAGCTGGCTCGCCTGCCAGGACAGCGGGACCGGGGCCGACGCGGACGGCGACGGATACATCTGGTGCAACGACTGCCGCGACGACGCGGCGTCGATCCACCCCGGCGCGTCCGAGGTGTGCGGCAATCTCGTCGACGACGACTGCAACGGCGTCGTCGACGACGGCTGCCCGTGATCCCGTCTCAGTTCGGCGCGCGGATCGAAGCGAGCACGCGCTGCACTTTCTCCAGGCTTGCGGGCTTCGCCAGGTGCTCGTCGAAGCCGGCGGCGCGCGCCGCTGCAACGTCGTCGACTTGCGCGTAACCGGAGAGCGCGACCAGGAAGCTCGCGCGCAGCGTCTCATCGGCGCGGATTCGCCGCGCGACCTCGTAACCGTCCATGCCGGGCAGGCCGATGTCGCACAGCACGACCTCGGGTTTGAACGCGCGCGCCGTCGCGAGACCGTCGGGTCCGTTGCGCGCGATCGCCACCTGGTGTCCCGCCATCTCCAGCACCAGGCGCATCGCCATCGCGATATCCGGTTCGTCCTCGATCACCAGCATGCGACGCTGCTGTCGCGGGACGTTCGTCGAAACCGGCGCCGCGGCGCCAGCGGTGACGTTGCCCTCGAGCGGCAGGCGCACGACGAACTCCGCGCCCATGCCCTTGCCCGCGCTGCTGGCGCTGACGCTGCCGCCGTGGAGCTCGACCAGTCCCTTGACCAGCGCGAGACCGAGGCCGAGGCCGCCGCCCGCGCGGGCGATCGGACGGTCCGCCT
>DATMZL010000524.1:0-3355 GCA_035607075.1 Polyangia bacterium | reverse complement strand
GTAGCGGACCCTCACCTAGCCCTCCCCCCGCTTCGCGGGGCGAGGGGATCGGATCTGCGGCGAGGCACGCCGAAAAGTCACCCTCTCCCGCTTGCGGGAGAGGGTCGGGGTGAGGGCCAACCTTACGAGCGGCGTGGCTCGCCGGGCGCCGCCTCGGCCGGCTCGGACGCCGGGCGCTTCTCCTGGTCGAAGCGCAGGCCGATGCGGAAGGCGACGCCGGCCGTGTACCCGCCGACGACGTAGCTGGTAGTCGTACTGTCGGCGACACCGGGGCCGGTGCCCGTGTTGCTGACAGTCGTCTCCCCGAGGTCCTTGCGGACAAAGAACCACGCGCCCAGCACGAAGTGACCGTCGCGGCTCAGCGTCTCGCTCACGCCCACGCGCGCGCCGACGTAGTCCAGCCAGGTCTCGTGAACGCTGGGCGTGCTGAGCATCGACCCACCAACGTCGCTGAAGCGTTCCTGCCCCACCTCACCGAGCAGCTGATAACGGTGCGTGCCGACGCGCGGCTGCCACCCGACGAGCCCGCCCACCGTCAACCGCCCCTCACCGACGATTCCCGGGGCGCCGTCGACCACGCCGCCCAGCGCCAGCTCATCGATGTTGACCAGCGTGGCGACGCCGAGCTTGCTCCGCGAGCCGCGTTCTGGTTCACCGGTTTCCTGGACCTGAACGCTGTGGTCCCAGGTGGGCGCGAGGTAGCCGTCGACGGAGATCCCGAGCGCCGGGCCGTCGGCGGCCTGCGCCCCGCCCGCCGCCAGCGTCGCCGCCGTCAGCGCGACCGCGGCTGCCAGGTGGTGAACGATCTTCATGTTGGCATGGCAGTACAACGGCCATGCCATCGCGGCGGCGCGCGCGATCCAGGCGCGGCGCGGGTTTCCGCGAGCTCGACGGGCGCGCCTGTCAGCTCCTTACCAGCCGCTGTCAGAGATCGCGCCGCGTTTGAGATGGGAACCCTGAGGGGGTTCCCATACCCTCCCGCGATGGTACGCGGCGAGCGAAGCTCGCCGACTCCCCACGCGTTCAGGGCCGGTCGGCCGGCGCCGCCGGAAGGTCGGCGACGGTCTGCGACGTGAAGGTCGCGCTGCCCGCCGTCAGCCCGCTGGCGCTGGCGGTCAACGTGATCGTCCCCGCCGTCCGCCCCGGGCGCACCCACGTCGCCAGCTGGCCGCCCTTCATCGTCACCGACGTCGGCCCGATGATGCTGCTGCCCGCGCCGCTGACGCTCAGCGTGACCATGCGGTTGTCGGTCACCACGACGCTGCCGTTCGCGTCGACGATGTCGATGAACACGAGGCGCGCGTCCGCGAGGTCGGCGCGCATGGTCGTGCCTTCGGGGCGCAGCTTGATCGCCGTCGCGGTGCCCGGCGTCTGGCGCGTGAACGTCGCGCGCGTCGTCCCGCCCATCACGCAGTCGGCGCGCAGCGTCCCGGCGCTGAACGATCCGACGCTGAACGTGAACGGCGGGTGTTGCAGGCCCGTCCCGGTGTCGGGCGAGCGCGTCGACGACAGCGTGTTGTTCACGTACAGCGACACCTGATCGCAGTTGCTGAACACGCGCACCGTCGTCGGCGACGTCGACGTCCAGTGGTTCGCGATGAAGACCATCGGCCCCGAATCGACGCCGCTCACGGTCGTGCTGGGATCGCGCTGGCTCTGCAGCATGTAGTAGGCGAACTTGGGCAGCCGGTACATGTCGACCAGGCCCGACTTGCTCATGCCGTTGTAGCCGCTGTAGTCGGACCACTGCCAGTAGCCGTCGGCCGTGAACCACGACAGCACGATGTTCTTGCCCTGCCCGTCCTGGACGTTGTTGGTCGCGGTCAGCATCGCGTTGTCGCCCGCCTCGCGCGATTGCCGCGACGTCGACGTCGTGCCGCCGTAGTCCCAGTCGCCGTACTCGTCGATGATGATCGGGCGCGTGTCGGTCGTGGTGCGGATGTTGTGCTGCGACGCCTCGATGAAGATGTCCGAGCGCGTGAACTGGTACTGCCCCGAGAACGCCTGATCGCCTGGGTATTCGGCGTGGACGATGCTGTGGGCCATCATCGCCCACGCGTCGGTGTACTGGGATTCGTTGAGGTTGGCCTCCCAGACGACGATGCTCGGGTGGTTGCGGTCGCGGCGGATCATGTCGCGCAGCTCCTGGTAGCTGGCGTTGATGAACGCGGTCGCCGAGCTGAAGTTCTGCCAGCCGGTCTGCGGGTCCATCACCAGCACACCCAGTGCGTCGCACGCGTCGTAGAACGCCGGCGCGTGCGGGTAGTGCGCCGCGCGGATGAACGTGAGCCCGGCGTCGCGGATGCGCTTGACGTCGTAGTAGATCGACTGGTCGGAGGCGGCGTTGCCGAGGCCGTACGTCTCCTCGAGCATGTTCACGCCCAGCGCTTTCCAGCGCGCGCCGTTGATCGTCAGCCCGCCCGAGTGCGACCAGCCGATGCGGCGGATGCCGATGCGCGTGGTCAGGTTGTCGACGGCCGTGCTGCCGTCCTGGACCTCGGTCGCCAGCGTGTAGAGGCTGGGCGTGTTCGGGTGCCAGAGCTTCGGGTTCGACACGGTGATCGTCTGCGAGACGTCGGTGTTCGCGCCGGCGGCGACGGTCGCCGTCGACATCGCCGAGCCCACCATCGCGCCGCCGCTGTCCAGCAGGCGCGACACGACCGTCGCGCTCTTGCTGGCCGTCGATTCGTTGATGACGTTCGTCTTGATGCTGACCATCGCCGAGCTGGTGCTGGCGGCCGGGTACGTCACAAACACGCCGCCGCCCGCGACCTTGTTCGCGTAGACCGCGTCGGTGACGTGCAGCGGCTGCAGGACGTGCAGGGTGACGTGCCGGTAGAGGCCTCCGTGGTACTGGAAGTCGACGCCGCTGCGCCCGGGCGGGAAGTTCGCGTTGAAGTTGCTGTTGAGGCGCACGGCGATGACGTTGTCGGCGCCGCCGGTGGCGACGTCGTTGGTGATGTCGATCGTGAACGGCGCATAGCCGCCCTGGTGCGACGTCTTCATCGTGCCGTTGACCCACACGTCCGCGAGCTGCATCGCCGCGCCGAACTCGACGAACAGCTTGCGGCCCTGGTAGCCCGCCGGCAGCGTGAAGTGCTTCCGGTACCACATGAGGCCGCCGTACGCGACGGTGTCGTCGGGCGTGACGAACTTGGGCGTGTGCGGCAGATCGACGTAGCCCCACGACGTGTCGGCGAACGCCTTGGCCTCGGCGCCCGAGACGTCGCCGCGGTTGAAGCGCCAGTCGACGTCGAAGTTCACGTTGATGCGCGTGCCGCTCACCGCCGTCGAGCCGCCCGCGCCCGTCGTGCCCGCCATGCCGCCCGCGCCGGTGGTGCCGCCGCGTCCGCCG
>DATMZL010000537.1:0-7081 GCA_035607075.1 Polyangia bacterium | reverse complement strand
CGCGTCCTTCAAGAGATAGCCGCTGACGCCTGCGCGCAGCGCCTGTGCCACGTGGGCGGGCGTGCCGTGCATCGACAAGATCACGAGGCGCGTCCCCGGCGCCTCGCGCGCGACGCGCGCCGCCAGCTCCAGGCCGTTGAGGCCCGGCATGGCGATATCGATCAACGCCAGGTCGGGCTTGGTTTCACGCAGCACGGCCAGGGCTTCTTGCCCATCGCCCGCCTCGACCACGCTCTCCACGTCCGGCAGGCCGGCTAGCAGCGCTCGTATCCCCGCGCGCACCAGCGCGTGGTCATCAGCCAAAAGTACCCGCATCCCAGGCTCCCTATCGTTAGGCATGATACACCCTGCAAGACAGAGAATGGGCGACGGTGGTTTACAGACCGGCGAGGTGATCGTGCCGCGAGAGCCGTGGCGGGACGGCGTGCTGCGCATGATGCTGACGGTGGCCGCGATCATCACGCCGCTGCTCGCCTGCCTCGCGCTGTTCATCCGGCCGTCGCCGCGATCGTGGCTGGACTACGTGGTGATCTCGAGCTGCGGTTTCTTGATCCCGGTCATTCGCCTGGTTCCAGGGCTGCCGGTGCGCCGGCGGGCGTCCGCGGCGATCGTGGTTCTGTTCTCGACCGGCGTCTACGTGCTGGCGAAGGCGGGATTCGCGGCGGGCGTCGCGGTGATGCTTGTGTCGATCGCGCTGATGGGCGTCGTCTACCTGGGGCGGTCGCTCGGGTTCGTGCTGATCGGATTGGCGGCGCTGGCGCACGTCGTCGTCGGTGTGCTGGTGACCCGCGGGGTTCTCGTCCTGGACGCCAAGGAAGTCGATCCGATGCAGATGCAGAACTGGTTCCGCATGGCGGGGATCATCTCGCTGCTGGCGGTCCTGCTGGCGATGATGATCGATACCGTCATCCGCCACGTCGAGGCGAACGAGCGCGCCGCCACCGAGGCGCTGGCGAAGCTGCGCGGCGCGTACGAGAGACTCGGGCTGCTGCACGGACGGCTGGAAGCGGCGAAGGAAGACGAGCGCCGCTTCCTCGCCCACGAGCTGCACGACGAGCTGGGACAGACGCTGACGGCGTTGAAGCTGCGGCTTCAGCTGGGCGCGCGCGCCGCCGCGCCGCCCGCCGACGGCGTCGGCGATGCGGTCGCGCTCGTCGACGATCTGATCGCGCGCGTGCGGAAGATGTCGGTCGACCTCCGTCCGCCGTTGCTCGACGAGGTCGGTCTGGTCCCGGCGCTGCGCGCGTATCTCGAAAGCCAGTCCGCGCTGTCGGGCGTTTCGATGGAGCTGGAAGAAGGCACCGAGAAGACGCCCCTCCACCTGGACGGACGGTTGCCGTCCGACCTGGAGATCGCGTGCTTCCGCGTCGCGCAGGAATCGATCACGAACGCGCTCCGACACGCTTCCGCCCGGCGCATCAGCGTGCTGATCGTGCAGCGGGCCGCCGGCATCACATTGGCGGTCAAGGATGACGGCCGCGGCTTCGACGTTGCGGGCACCCTCGAGACCGCAGCCGCCGAGGGTCACCTGGGCGTCATCGGCATGCGCGAACGTGTGCGGTCGCGCGGCGGCACCTTCCAGGTCATCTCGCATCCGGGCATGGGCACGACCGTGACAGTCGATCTCCCGTTCGCGTCGAACAAGGAGATGAAAGGGTCGGGCGCCGCCACCCGGATGAACCTGGACCTCAAGGGTTCGGACGCTGCGGCGCGCTGAAATTGACTACTCGATTGGTCGCCAATTGAGCCGCTTTTCGCAGAGAAGATTGACGATCGCGCTCTAGCATCGCGCGCGCGGCGTGTGTCAGAATCCGACACGCGCAATGGACCATCTCGATCAGCTGGAACAACAGAGCGTCTTCATCTTCCGCGAAGCTTTTCGCCACTTCGAACGCCTCTGCATGTTGTGGTCGATCGGTAAGGATTCGACGGTGCTGCTGTGGCTGGCGCGCAAGGCGTTCTTCGGCCACGTGCCGTTCCCGCTGGTTCACATCGACACCAGCTACAAGCTTCCCGAGATGATCCGGTACCGCGATCGTCTGGCGATGGAGTACAAGCTGCAGATGGTCGTCGGCCAGAACAAGGCCGCGCTGGCCGAGAAGGACACGTTCCCCGACAAGTTCGCGGCGAACCCGAACATGAGCGCCGAGGAGCAGGCGCAGGCGCGCACCGCGTGTTGCGGTCGGCTCAAGAGCGACGCGCTCGCGGCGACGCTGCACGGGACAGGGCAGCGAATGCGGCTGAATCTCGACACCGGCAAGTACGAGCCGATGGCCGACAAGCTGCCCTACACAGGCGTGATCGTCGGCGCGCGATCGGACGAGGAAGGCAGCCGATCGAAGGAGCGCTACTTCTCGCCGCGCGGCAAGCACGACGACTGGGACGTGGGCGATCAGCCGCCCGAGTTCTGGAACCAGTTCAAGACGGACTTTGCGCCGGGCACGCACCTGCGCATCCACCCGCTGCTCGACTGGACCGAGCTGAACATCTGGGAGTACATCAAGCGCGAGTCGATCCCGACGGTGTCGCTGTACTACGACCAGGGCGACGGCACGCGCTACCGCAGCCTCGGCTGCGGTCCCTGCCAGCGGCCGATCAACAGCAAGTCGAAGAACGTCGACGACATCATCACGGAATTGAAGAGCGGATCGCTCAAGAATATCGCCGAGCGATCCGGGCGCATGCAGGACGGGAAGCACGGTCTCGAAGAGCTGCGACGCAAAGGGTACATGTGATAAGGAGCCCTCAGCGGCTTCCGAGGGTCTCTAAATCTTGAGCGATTCAGTGAACAAAACCACGTCCGATCGCGAGAACTTCAACGTCGTCATCGTCGGTCACGTCGACCACGGGAAGAGCACGGTCGTCGGCCGGCTGCTCGCCGACACGAACGCGCTGCCGCAGGGCAAGCTCGAATCGGTGCGCCGCGAATGCGAGCGCACCGGCAAGCCGTTCGAGTACGCCTTCCTGCTGGACGCGCTGTCGGACGAACAGGATCAGGGCATCACGATCGACACCGCCCGCTGCTTCTTCAAGAGCGCGAAGCGCGACTACATCATCATCGATGCGCCCGGGCACATCGAGTTCCTCAAGAACATGATCTCGGGCGCCGCGCGCGCCGAAGCGGCGGTGCTGGTGATCGACGCGAAGGAAGGCGTGCGCGAGAACAGCCGGCGCCACGGCTACATCCTGTCGATGCTCGGCATCCGCCAGGTGGTCGTGGTCGTGAACAAGATGGACCTGGTCAATTACAGCCAGGACCACTTCAACGCGATCGAGAAGGAGTACCGCGCGTTCCTCGAGGGCATCGGCGCGTTCACGCCGCGGCAGTTCGTGCCGGTGGCGGCGGTGGCGGGCGTGAACCTCGCGAACCGCGGGAAAGAGACGGCCTGGTACAAGGGCCCGACGTTGCTCGAGCTGCTGGACACGTTGCCCAAGGCGCCGCCGCGCACCGACCAGCCGCTGCGCATGCCGCTGCAGGCGGTCTACAAGTTCACCGAGCACAGCGACGACCGCCGGATCTTCTCGGGCCGCATCGAGGCGGGCAAGGTCTCGATCGGCGACAAGGTCGTGTTCTCGCCGTCGAACAAGATCTCGACCATCAAGAGCATCGAGGCGTTCAACGCGGCGCCGCGCACGACGATCGAAGCGGGCTGGTCGACGGGCTTCACGCTGACCGAGGAGATCTACGTCGTCCGCGGCGAGGTGATGAGCCACGTCGGGAAGCCGCCGCTTGTCTCGACGCGGCTGCAGACGAACATCATCTGGCTGGGCAAGAAGCCGTTCGTCGCCGGGCGCGACTACAAGCTGAAGCTCGGCACGGCGGCGATCCCGGTGCGCCTCGGCAAGATCAACAAGGTCATCGACGCCAGCGCGCAGGGGGACAGCCGCCTCGAGAAGAGCGAGGTCGGGCGCCACGACGTCGCCGACGTCGTCCTGGAGCTGAAGCAACCGATCGCGTTCGACCTGACCGCGGACTGCGAGGCGACGGGGCGCTTCGTGATCGTCGACGAGTACGACGTCGCGGGCGGCGGCATCATCACGGCGGCCGTGAAGGACGACCTGCGCGACCTGCGCGACGAAGCGCAGCTGCGCGACTTCAACTGGGTGGAGGGCGGCGTGACCGCCGCCGATCGGACGAAGCGCGCCGGCCACCGCGAGGCGCTGGTGATGTTCGTCGGCAAGGCCGAGAAGGGGAAGCACGAGTACGCGCGCGCGGTGGAGCGGGCGCTGTTCGAGGCGGGCCGCAACGTCTACATGCTGGACGGCAAGAACGTCTTGCTGGGCATCGACCACGACCTGTGGGTCGACGCGGCGCTGTCCGAGCTGGTGCGGCGGTTCGGCGAGGTCGTCCACCTGCTGCTGAACGCCGGCCTGATCGTCGTGTCGACGACGAACGCCATCGGCCTGGCCGACGGCGCCGCTGTCCAGGCGCTGATCCCCGATTCGCCGCTGCTGCTGATCGACATCGATCCGGACGGCTCGAGCACGCAGGACTGCGACCTCCGCATCCGCGGCACCGAGCCCGAGGCCCAGGTGATCGCGAAGATCAACGAGCTGCTCGCCGCCCGGAAGATCACCGCCCTCGGTTAGCCGGATCTTTCTCCCTCTCCCGCTTGCGGGAGAGGGTAGGGGTGAGGGCAAGCCTTGCGAGCGGCAGCGCGCACGCGGGGGTATGCTGCGACGCCCATGCGCCGCTCGCTCGTCACGCTGCTGCTCTCGTGCGCCGCCTGCGCCGCGCCTGCTCCGCCGCCGCCAGCGGCCGCCGCACCGGCGCCTCAGTCCGCCCCCGCGCGTGACCTGGCGCTGCCCGAAGAGACGCACCTTTCGAATCTGCGTCAGCTCACGTTTGGCGGCGAGAACGCGGAGGCGTACTGGTCGTGGGCGGGCGACGCGCTGTCGCTGCAAGCGCGCGGGCCCGAGGCGGCGTGCGACCGCATCTTCAAGCTACCGCTGACGCCGGACGGTCGCCCCGCGCAGGCGATGCTGCCGGTGTCCAGCGGGCGCGGCGCGACGACCTGTTCGTTCTTCCTGCCCGGCGATCGCGAGCTGATCTACGCGTCGACGGAAGCCGGCGGCGCCGCCTGTCCGCCTCGTCCCGATCACAGCCAGGGCTACGTGTGGGCGCTGTATCCCGACTACGACATCTATCGCGCGAGCGCCGACGGCTCGAACGCGCGGCGGCTGACCACCACGCCGGGCTACGACGCCGAGGGCACGGTGTGCGGCAAGGACGGATCGATCGTATTCACCTCCGTGCGCGACGGCGACATCGACGTCTACCGCATGGACGCCGACGGCAAGAACGTGAAGCGCTTGACCCACGACGTCGGCTACGACGGCGGCGCCGTGTTCGACGCCGACTGCACGCACATCGTGTGGCGCGCCTCGCGGCCGAAGCCGGGCAAGGAGCTGGACGACTACAGGCGGCTGCTCGCGCAGAACCTGGTGCGACCGAGCAAGCTGGAGCTCTACGTCGCGGACGCCGACGGGGCCAACGCGCACCAGGTGACGTACCTCGACGCGGCGTCGTTCGGGCCCGCGTTCGCGCCGGGCGGCAAGCGCATCATCTTCGCGTCGAACTTCGGCGATCCGCGCGGGCGCGAATTCAACTTATGGATGATCGACGTCGGCGGCACGCACCTGGAACAGATCACGTACGCGCCCGGCTTCGACGGCTTTCCGTTGTTCTCGCCCGACGGAAAGCGCCTGGCGTTCGCGTCGAACCGCGCGACGCCGCCCGGGAAGCACGACACGAACGTGTTCGTCGCTGACTGGAGCCCGGAGCGGCGCAAACCAGGGCCGGCGTTCTCGGCGGCCGATCGCATCTACAACGACATCGATTGGCTGGCCGACCCGGCCCGCGAAGGGCGGGGCATCGGCACCGCCGGCCTCGAAGCGGCGGGCGCGTACATCGAGGCGCGCTTCAAGGAGCTGAAGCTGGAACCCGCCGGAGACGACGGGGGGTACCGCCAGGCTTTTCCCGTGCGGACGGGCCTCAAGGTCGAGACGGCGACGGCGTTGCGCATCGACAAGGCGGCCGTCGCGCGCGACGCGTTCGAACCGGTCGGCTTCTCGGCGGCGGGCAAGGCCGCTGGACCGCTGGCGCTGGCCGGCTACGGGCTGGTCGACAAGGAGCTGGGCATCGACGACTACGCCGGCGTCGACGCGCGCGGCAAGATCGTCATCGTCCGCCGGTTCGTCCCCGAGCACGCGGCGCTGGCGACGCCCGAGCGCCAGCGGCGCGCCGGCGACCTTCGTCAGAAGGCGTGGCTCGCGCGTGAACGCGGGGCGCGCGCGTTGCTGGTCGTCGATCTGCCCGCCCGCCCGAAGGACGCGCCCGCGGACTGGAAGCCGCCGTCGGAGCCGCCGCTGTCGCCGCCCCGCCCGAGCGGCTACGGTGACGCCGGAATTCCCGTGATGATGGTGAAGCGCGCCGTCGTCGAACCGCTGCTCGCCCGCTTGGAGAAAAAGCAGCGCGTCGCCGCCGAGGTGTACGTCGCGCTCAGCTACACGACGAAGCAGGCGTTCAATGTAGTCGGGACCCTGAGAGGGTCCCGAACCCCCCGCGAAGGGGTCGCGCAAGCAGAGCTCGCGCGCCCCCACGCGCAACGTCGGCCGGAAGGCGGCGTGGTCGTCGTCGGCGCGCATTACGATCACCTGGGCCTGGGCGAGCATCACTCGCTTGCGCCTGACAGCCACGCCCCGCATCTGGGCGCCGACGACAACGCCTCCGGCGCGGCGACGGTCCTGGAGATCGCGCGCGACCTGGCCAGCCGGCCGCAGGCGCTGGCGCGCGACGTCGTGTTCGTCGCGTTCTCGGGCGAGGAGGAAGGGACGCTGGGGTCGACGCACTTCACGCGAACGCCGCCCGCGGGCCTGAAGATGGGCGCGGTGCGCGCGATGATCAACCTCGACATGGTCGGGCGGCTGCGCGACAACCGCGCGACGATCCTGGGGGCGGCTTCGGCTGCCGAATGGCCGGCGCTGCTCGCGGAGGCGTGCGGCGAGGCGCGCATCGAATGCAAGCCCTCGCCCGACGGCGGCTTCGGTCCGAGCGACCAGATGCCGTTCTACGCGGCGG